>CANQOW010000006.1 GCA_947625545.1 uncultured Clostridia bacterium | reverse complement strand
TGTGCGTCGAAAGCTTTGCTTTCGTTAACGCACAATTTTCTTATTGCATCTATAATTAAAAATTTTTTCTTAAAAAATATATAAAAAAACTCCAAAAAATATGTAATATTTAATAAATATATGATATAATACTTAGATAAAGCAAATTTATAAGAAAAGAGGAAAGCAAAATGATAAAAAAATTAGCAGAATGTATAGGAGAATACAAAAAAGAAACAATACTAACACCAGTATTTGTAGGCTTTGAATGTGCATTTGATATAATAATACCATTTCTAATGGCATTCTTAATAGACAACGGAATAAATAAAGGAGACGTAAGAACAGTAGTAATAATAGGAATAGCCTTAGTAATATGCTCATTTATAGCAATATATACAGGAGTAAAATCAGGAGACTACTCAGCAAAAGCAACAGCAGGATTTGCAAAAAATCTAAGAAGAAAAATATACTACAACGTACAAGAATTCTCATTTGCAAACATAGATAAATTCTCAACATCAAGCATAGTAACAAGACACACAACAGACATAAACAACGTACAAATGGCATTTCAAATGATAATAAGAATGGCAGTAAGAGCACCATTAATGATAATATTTTCATTAGTAATGACATTTGTAATAAACGTAAAATTAGCATTAATATTCCTAATAGCAGTACCATTATTAGGACTAGGACTATACCTAATAGCAACAAAAGCACACCCAATATTTGAAAAAGCAATAACAATATATGATAAACTAAATAATACCGTACAAGAAAATGTAAGAGGCGTAAGAGTAGTAAAATCATTTGTAACAGAAGATAAAGAAATAGAAAAATTCGAAAAAACATCAGAATTAATATACAAAGAATTCTCAAGAGCAGAAAGAATAGTAGCACTAAATAATCCATTAATGCAATTCACAGTAGCAACAATAATAGTATTAATATCATGGTTTGGAGGAAAAGAAATAGTAGCAAATAACCTAACAACAGGAGAATTCACAAGCTTAATTACATACACAATGCAAATATTAATGTCATTAATGATGCTATCAATGGTATTAGTAACAATAATGATATCAAGAGCATCAGGAGAAAGAATAGTAGAATTAATAGACGAAAAAAGCACACTAACAAACAAAGAAAACGCAATAAAAGAAGTAAAAGATGGATCAATAACATTTGAAAATGTAAATTTTAGCTATGTAAATGACGAAAACAAACTATGTTTAAAAGACATAAATGTAGAAATAAAATCAGGAGAAACCGTAGGAATAATAGGAGGAACAGGTTCATCAAAAACAACACTAGTACAACTAATACCAAGACTATATGATGTTACAAGTGGAAAACTAAAAGTAGGAGGAATAGACGTTAGAGACTATGATATAAAATCATTAAGAGACCAAGTAGCAATGGTATTACAAAAAAACGAACTATTTTCAGGAACAATAAAAGAAAACTTACGTTGGGGAAACGAAAAAGCAACAGACGAAGAAATAGAAAAAGCATGTAAATTAGCACAAGCAGACGAATTTATAAAAACATTTCCAGAAGGATATGACACATACATAGAACAAGGAGGAACAAACGTATCAGGAGGGCAAAAACAAAGACTATGTATAGCAAGAGCACTATTAAAAAGACCAAAAATACTTATATTAGACGACTCAACAAGTGCAGTAGATACAAAAACAGATAGTCTAATTAGAAAAGCATTCAAAGAAGAAATACCAAACACAACAAAAATAATAATAGCGCAAAGAATATCATCTGTAGAAGATGCAGACAAAATAATAGTATTAGATAACGGAAAAATAAAAGCAATAGGAACACATGAACAATTACTCGCTTCAAATGAAATATATCAAGAAGTATACTATTCACAAGTAAAGGGAGGCGAGGACAATGAATAATAAAATGAAAGGAAAAATAGATTTTAAAGTATTAGCAAGAGTATTAAAATACCTAACAAAAAATTATAAACTAAGAATATTCTTTGTAATAATATCACTATTATTAAGTACAGCATCATCAGTAGCAGCAAACCTTTACCTACAAACATTAATAGACGACTATATAATACCATTAGTAGGAGTTGAAAATCCAGTATACAATTCATTAATGCAAGCAATTTTAACAATGATAATAATATATGGAGTAGGAGTTTTAGCAGGATTTTTATCAAGCAGACTAATGGTAAAAGTTACAGAAGGAACACTAAAACAAATAAGAGACGAAATGTTTATAAAAATGCAAAGACTACCAATAAAATACTTTGATACACACTCACATGGAGATATAATGAGTAGATACACAAACGATACAGACACACTAAGCCAAATGATATCACAAAGCATACCACAAATGTTTTCAGTAGTAATATCAATAATAGTAATATTTGTATCAATGATAGCAACAAATATATACTTAACAATAGTAGTAATACTATTTTTAGGAATAATATTATTAGTATCAAGATACATGACATCAAGAAGCGGAAAATACTTTTTAAAACAACAAGAATCAGTAGGAAAATTAAATGGATATATAGAAGAAATGATAAATGGGCAAAAAGTAGTAAAAGTATTCTGTTATGAAGAAAGAGCAAAAGAAAGATTTGATAAATTAAATGAAGAACTATCAAAAAACGTATACAATGCAAATAAATACGTAAATTGCATAGGACCAGTAAATGGAAACTTAGGAAATACACTATATGCAATACTAGCAATGGTAGGAGGAATACTAGCAATAAAAGGAATAGGAAACGTATCAGTAGGACTAATAATAGCATTCTTGCAACTAAGTAAAACATTTATAAGACCAATAAATGAAGTATCAAGACAATTAAACTCAATAGTAATGGCAATAGCAGGAGCAAAAAGAATATTCGAATTTATGGACGAAGAACCAGAAAAAGACGAAGGATATGTAACATTAGTAAATGTAAAAGAAGAAAACGGAAAGCTTATAGAAACTACGGAAAAAACAAACAAATGGGCATGGAAACACCCTCATTCAGATGGAACATTAGAATATGTAAAACTAGAAGGACACATAGAATTTAATGACGTAGACTTTGGATATGAAGAAGGAAAAATAGTATTACACAACATTAGCCTATACGCAAAACCAGGACAAAAAATAGCATTTGTAGGAGCAACAGGAGCAGGAAAAACAACAATAACAAATTTAATAAACAGATTCTATGATATAGAAGACGGAAAAATTAGATATGATGGAATAAATATAAACAAAATAAGAAAAGACGATTTAAGACTATCATTAGGAATGGTATTACAAGAAACAAACCTATTTACAGGAACAATAAAAGAAAATATAAAATACGGAAAAGAAGATGCAACAGATGAAGAAGTAATTGAAGCCGCAAAACTAGCAAATGCACATGACTTCATAATGAGATTACCAAATGGATATGATACAAAACTTACAGGAGATGGAGCAAGTTTATCACAAGGGCAAAGACAACTATTAGCAATAGCAAGATGTGCACTATGTAATCCACCAGTAATGATACTAGACGAAGCAACATCAAGCATAGACACAAGAACAGAAAAAATAGTACAAGACGGAATGGATAAACTAATGGAAGGAAGAACAGTATTTGTAATAGCACATAGACTATCAACCGTAAGAAACTCAAAAGCAATAATAGTATTAGATCATGGAAAAATAATAGAAAGAGGAAATCATGAAGATTTAATTGCACAAAAAGGGCAATACTATAAACTATACACAGGAGCATTTGAACTAGAATAAAGGAGGCGAAAAAATGAGTTATATATATGAAAGAAAAGTAAACTATTACGAAACAGATAAAATGGGAGTAGTACATCATTCAAACTATATAAGATATATGGAAGAAGCAAGAACTGCATGGTTAGAAAATATAGACATGGCATTTTCAACACTAGAAGAAAATGGAGTAACAATACCAGTAATAGGAGTAAATTGCACATATAAATACCATGCAACATTTGGAGACACAATAATAATAAAAGCCTACACAAAAGAATACACAGGAGTAAGAATGACAGTTGCCTATGAAATGACAGATAAAGAAACTGGCAGAATATTTTTAACAGGTGAAACAAAACATTGCTTTACAAATAAAGAATTAAAACCAATAAACCTAAAAAAATATTCACCAGAATTTAGTAAAAAATTTGAAAATTTATTAGAAAAGAAGGAGAATTAATTATGAAAGAAACAATAATAAAAGTACAAGGAATGGAATGTACAGGATGTGAAAAAAGAATAGAAAATGTATTAAAAAATGTAGAAGGAATAGAAAAAGTAACAGCAAACCATCAAAAAGGAGAAGTAACAATAGAATATAAAGAAGAAATAAACCAAAAAGAAATAGAAGAAAAAATAGAAGATTTAGGATTTGAAATTGAAAAATAAAATATTCTTTTAAAGAAAGGAATAAAAAATGAAAAAAATAATATTAGCAATAGAAGGAATGACATGTTCAGCATGTTCAAATGGACTAGAAAAATACCTAAATAAGCAAAAAGGAATAGAAAAAGCAACCGTAAACTTAGTAATGGCAAACGCATTAGTAGAATATGACGAAAAAATAGTAAATCAAGAAAAAATAGAAGAATATATAAAACAAGCCGGATTTAAAAGTCTAGGAGAATTTAAAGAAATAAAAATAGAAGACAAAAACAAAAAAGAAAAAATAAAATTTATAATATACACAATACTAGCAATAATCTTAATGTATATATCAATGGGACACATGCTAAAATTACCAACAATAGAAATAATAAACCCTATGACAAATGGAATAAACTATGCAATTACAATGCTAATAATAACAATAGCATTTTTAATATATGGAAGAGACATATTAAAAAATGGATATAAAAACCTAATTCATAAAACACCAAACATGGACACATTAGTAGGAATAGGAGTATTAAGCAGTTTAATATATAGCCTATATGGAACATATAAAATAATAACAGGAAACCAACAATATACAATGAACCTATACTTTGAATCAACTGCAATAATAATATACTTCATAAAATTAGGCAGATATATAGATAAAATAAGCAAAGACAAAACAAAAGAAGCAATAAGTAAATTAGTAAAAATAACACCAGAAACTGCAACAATAAAAATAGATGGAATAGAAAAAACAGTTACACTAGACGAAATAAAAAAAGGAGATATAATAATATCAAAACCGGGAGAAAAAATAGCAGTAGATGGAGAAATAATCTTAGGGAAAGCACACTTAGACGAATCATTTATAACAGGAGAAAGTAAGCCAATACAAAAAGAAATAGGAAACAAAGTAATAGCAGGAAGTATAAACTATGACGGATACATAGAATATAGAGCAGAAAAAATAGGAAAAGAAAGTACAATATCACAAATAGTAAAATTAGTTATAGAAGCAAGTAACACCAAAGCACCAATAGCAAAAACGGCAGACAAAATATCAGGAATATTCGTACCAACAGTAATGATAATCGCAATACTAACATTTCTAATATATATAATAACAACAAAGAATATAAGTGAAGCACTATCAACATTTGTAACAGTATTAGTAGTAGCATGTCCATGCAGTTTAGGACTAGCAACACCACTCGCAATTGTAATAAGTGAAGGAATATGTGCAAGTAATGGAATATTAGTAAAAAAGAGTGAAATATTAGAAAACGCACAAAAAGCAAATACAATAATATTCGATAAAACAGGAACATTAACTTATGGAAAACTAAAAATAGCAGAAATAAAAAATTATAGCAAAATAGAAAATGAAAAAATAATACAACAAGTAGGAAGCCTAGAAAGTAAATCAACACACCCAATAGCAAAAGCATTTACAGACTATTTAGAAGAAAATAAACTACCAATATTAGAAGTAGAAGAATTTGAAAATATAGCAGGACTAGGAATAGTAGGAAAAATAGAAAATGAAGAAATAATAATAGGAAACCAAAAAATATTAGAAAAATACAAAATAGAAAATAAATACGAAAAAGACGAACAAGAATTAGCAGAAAAAGGAAATAGCATTATATATGTAGTAAAAAACAAAAAAATAAATGCAATAATAGGTGTAAACGATATAGTAAGAGAAAATGTAAAAAAAGTAATAGAAATATTAAACAAAAATAAAATAGAAACAATAATGCTAACAGGAGATAATAGTAAAACCGCAGAAAAAATAGCAAAAGAAATAGGAATAACAAAAGTAATATCAAATGTACTACCAGCAGAAAAAGCAGAAACAATAAAACAATTAAAAACAGAAAATAAATTTGTAATAATGTGTGGAGATGGAATAAATGATAGCCCAGCATTAGCAAATAGTGATATAGGAATTAGTGTAAATAGTGGAACAGACATAGCAATGGACTCATCAGATGTAATATTAACAAGAAATAACTTAATGAGCATAATAAATTTAATAAACATAAGCAAAAAAACAATAAGAAATATAAAACAAAACTTATTCTGGGCATTTTTCTATAACTGTTTAATGATACCAATAGCAATAGGAATATTAAAACCAATAGGAATATCAATAAACCCAATGATAGCAAGTCTTGCAATGGTATTAAGCAGTATAACAGTAGTATTAAACGCATTAAGATTAAAGAAAATTCGCATAGGTGCTTAAAACGCGCACGCCGGGGAAACAAAAAAATCGCACATGCACATCGCACATTGGGGACGTTAAAATATGTGCGCATCTAGAAAATGTAATATATGAAGGAAGAAGTAATATAGAAAATAAAACTATATTACTTCTTTTAAATTGTCAAAAAATGTAAAATAAAGTCGAAATATTTTTGTTGACAAAAATAAAATTATGTTATATAAATTTAGTAAAATAATTAAAATAACGTCAATTTAATAAAGTTTTACTATTTGAAATTATTTAATAATTGTAAAAAAGAGGAAAAAATGAATGAAAGTAATATGCATTTAATAAATAAAATTTTTAATAATGAAACAATTAGAACTATATGGAATAAAGATGAAGAAAAATATTTTATTAGTGTTGTAGATATTGTAAGTATTATATCAGAAAGTAAGGATGGAAGAAAATATTGGAATAAGTTAAAGCAAAGACTTAAAACAGAAGGAAATGAAACGGTGACAAATTGTCACCAGTTGAAATTAAAAGCACAAGATGGTAAATATCGTGCAACAGATGTTACTGATATAGAAGGAATGTTTCGTATAATTGAATCAATACCATCAAAAAATGCTGAACCTATAAAACAATGGTTAGCTCATCTAGGAAAAGAAAGAATTGATGAAACTTTTAGTCCGTCAATAGCATTGCAAAGAGCAATTAATTTATATCGTGTTAAAGGATATGATGAAGAATGGATTGCTAAAAGAATAAAGTCACTTCAAGAAAGAAAAAAGTTAACTGATGTATGGAAAGAAAATGGAATAGAAAGCAATATTGAGTATGCAATATTAACAAATGAAATATATAAAGAATGGTCTGGAATGACGGCTAAAGAATATAAACAATATAAAGGATTGAGAAAAGAAAATTTAAGAGACAATATGGATAATATTGAATTAATATTAACTGATTTATCTGAAGAAGCTACTAAAAGACTTGCCGTTAAACAAAAACCAAATGGCTTAAAAGAAAATATTAAAGTAGCAAAAATGGGTGGTCATGCTGCAAAAGTTGCAAGAGATGATATTGAAAAAAATCTAGGGGAATCTGTTGTAACAAAGTCAAATAAATTGAAGTATAATTATATAGATGAAAAAGAGGTAAAAGAAATATCTTGAAAAATTAATATGATGAAACATTAATAAAATAAAAAACGTGCAAATCTATAAAATACAATATATCAAGAAAAAAAAGTAATATAGCAAATAAAACTATATTACTTTTTTTAATGAAATTATTAATATAAAAAACAAAAAAATATTTTTATAAAAGTAACCCAGTTGTAACATACCCATGATATAATCAAAAAAAACAAGAAAGGGGAAAATAAAAAAATGGAAATACTAAAAGTAGAAAACCTAACCAAAATATACGGAAAAGAGCAAAACAAAGTAGTAGCACTAGACAACGTATCATTCAGCATAGAAAAAGGAGAATTTGTAGCAATAGTAGGAGCATCAGGAAGTGGAAAATCAACACTGCTACACTTAATAGGAGGAGTAGATAGACCGACATCAGGAAAAGTATATATAGACGGAAACGATATATTCAACTTTAATGACGACAAACTAGCAATATTTAGAAGAAGACAAGTAGGATTAATATATCAATTCTATAACCTAATACCAATATTAAACGTAGAAGAAAACATAACCTTACCATTATCATTAGACAATAGAGAAATAGAAAAAGAAAAAATAGACGAAATGCTAAAACTACTAGGACTAGAAAATAGAAGAAAACATTTACCAAATGAACTATCAGGAGGACAACAACAAAGAACAAGTATAGGAAGAGCCCTAATTACAAACCCAACAATAATATTAGCAGACGAACCAACAGGAAACTTAGACTCAAAATCAAGTGACGAAATAGTATCATTATTAAAAAAGACAAATAAAGAACTAAAACAAACAATAATAATGATAACACACAACTTAGAAATAGCAAAAATAGCAGATAGAATAATAAAAATTGAAGATGGAAAAATTATTAAGGAGGATTAAAAATGAACTTACTTAATAAATTAACAATAAAAAATTTAAAATTAAACAAAAAAAGAACGATAGTAACAATAATAGGAATAACACTATCTGTTGCACTAATAACGGCAGTTGCATCAATATATGCAAGTGCAATAAAATCATTAATAACTTATGAAAAACAAGAAAAAGGAAACTTCCATGTTGCATTCTATAATGTACCAATAAATGAAATAGACACTTTTAAATACAATAGAGAAGTAGAAAAAATAAACCTAGTAAAAAATATAGGATATGCAAAAATAGCATCAAAAAATGAAGACAAACCTTATGCATACATAAAAGCATTTACAACATCAGCATTAGAAAATTTATCAATAAAATTAGTTGAAGGAAGACTACCAGAAAATGAAAACGAAATATTAATACCAACACACCTAGAAACTAACGGAAGATTAAAATTAAATGTAGGAGAAACAATAACACTAGAAGTAGGAAAAAGAGTAACAAATGACAACTACGAACTAGACCAGTCAAATCCTTATGTATCAGAAGCAATAGTAGAAGAAATAAATGGACAAGAAAATACGCTAAAAGAGCAAAGTAACGAAAAAATAATAGACACAAAAACAATAACATATAAAATAGTAGGAAAAATACAAAGACCAGCAACAAACATAGAAGAATATTCAGCACCAGGTTATACATTTATAACATATATTGAAGAAAATAATATACAAGAAGGAAAAGTAGATGTATATGCAAGATACACAAAAGAAGGAACAAAAAATGCAGATAAAGTAACCGCAAACATAATAGGAATAGATGAAGAATTATACGAAAAAATAATGCAAGGAAAATTTACAAAAGAAAATTACGACCAATATCTAGAACAAAGAGAACACAAAAAATATGAAGAAAAAATGAACGATTACTTAATAGGATTAGAAACAAATCCAATTAAAGATAGTGGAATAGGAGGCTTAGGTGCAGTTGTATGTATAGTATTAGGAATAATAATAGTAACATCAGTATTTTGTATAAAAAATAGTTTTGACATATCAATAACAGAAAAAATAAAACAATATGGAATGTTAAGAAGTATAGGAGCAACTAAAAAACAGATAAAGAAAAATGTATTTTACGAAGCAACAATATTAGGAATTATAGGAATACCATTAGGGATAATTTCAGGCTTTATAGCATCATATATTTTAATAATAGTAAGCAATTATTATTTAAGTAATTTCCTAACAGAAGAAGGATTAAAATTAGAATTTGTATTTTCAATAATGGCAGTAATTATTTCAATAATATTAGGAATAGTAACAATATACTTTTCGGCATTAAAAAGTGCAAAAAAAGCATCAAAAATAACACCAATAGACTCAATAAGAAATAGTGCAGATATAAAAATAAATTATAAAAAAATAAAAACACCAAAAATAATAAAGAAAATATTTGGAATGGGAGGAGAAATATCACTTAAAAATTTAAAAAGAAATAAGAAAAAATATAGAACAACAATAATATCAATAGCAGTATCAGTAATGGTATTTATATCGCTATCAAGTTTTATGAGCATAGCATTTGATTTAGTAGAACAAGAGTTAAATTTAACAGAATATAATTTATCACTATATGTAAGAAAATTAAAAAACGATGATGATTATAAAAAATATCTAGAAATAACACAATTAGACGGAATAGAAGATTACGCAATAATAAGACAAGAAGGTATGTCATTTATAGGAAAACAATTAGCATTTAGCAAAGAATATATAGATTGGTTTAATATAGAACCAAATGAAGAAGTAAGAACAGGAATAATCCTTACGGTTTTAGGAGATGAACCATATAAAAAATACATAAAAGAATTAGGTTTAGATTATGAAGAAATAAAAGACAAAGGAATATTAATAGATTATTTAACAATGACATCAAAAGATGAAAATAATAAAGAACACAAACAATATATGAGAGTATATTCATATCAAGTTGGAGATAAAATAAAAGGAATAATGCAAAATGACGAAACAACCACAATAGAAATAGGTTATTTAACAGATAAAAAACCAATTTGGTTAAAAAATTCAACAACATGTTCATTATTAATATTAAGTGACGAATTATTTAATAAAATAGCACAAGCAAATACAGAAGAAATATTATTTAAAACAAGTAATGCAAATAAATTACAAGACGATATAGAACGAACATTAAAAGATGAGGGCAGTTATTCAATATCAAACATAGATGAAAATGTAAAAGCAATGAATAATTTATTCACATTAATTGGCATTTTCTTGTATGGATTTATAATAGTAATAACATTAATAGGAATAACAAACATATTTAATACAATTACAACAAATATGGAATTAAGAAAGCAAGAATTTGCAATGCTAAAATCAATTGGAATGACAACAAAAGAATTTAGCAGAATGATAAAATTAGAAACTGCATTTATGGGAATAAAAGCATTAATATTCGGTATCCCCGTAGGAATAATATTATCTTACGTAATACATTATTTATTAAAAGACGAATTAGATGGCTTACCTTATAAATTACCAATATTAGCAATATTAATTACAATAATAGCAGTATTTATATTAATTTCATTAATAATGAGATATTCAATGAATAAAATAAATAAACAAAATACAATAGAGACAATAAGAAATGAAAATATATAATACTTAATCATTTTTTGTAACAAATTAATATAATAAATTGTCTAAAATAATATAAACAAAAAATAAAAAAGGAAAATATATGAAAAAATTAAAAAAAGACAATTTATTATATTATAGTATTTTAATATTAATCGCAATATTAATGTGCATACCTTTGTTTATAAATGGATTTTTTATTACAGATGATGGAACTGCACATTTTTCAAGAAATTATGCCACTATTGAAGCAATAAAATCAGGACAATTATTACCAGAAATAGTATCAAATTTTTGTGGAGGATTCGGATATTCATGGAATTTATTTTATCCTCCACTAAGTACATATATAAATGTTATATTTTATTTAATAATACCAAATTATATAATAGATATGAAATTAATAATAATATTATCAATTATTTTAGCAAGTATATTTATGTTTCAATTTATAAAAGAAATAACTAAAAATAAAAAAATAGCATTAATAGTATCAACTATATATATAACCTCTATATATTTTATAACAGATATATATGTAAGATTAGCAATAGGCGAAATAATGGTATATGTATTTATGCCATTATTATTTAATGGTTTATACAATATTTTTTATGAAAAAGGTAAAAAAAATTATTTATTAACTATTGGAGCAGTAGGAATTTTATTATCACATAATATTAGTAGTTTAATTCTAGCAATTTTAAGTATAATTATAATTTTATTTCATTGGAAAAAATTATGGAAAAATAGCAGACAAATATGGAAAGATTTATTCATAAATGCATTTTTTATTATTTTAATAGTTTCCTTTTTTATGATACCATTATTAGAACATAAATTAGGTGCTGAATATATTGCTATGGTAAAAGATGGAATGACATCAAGAGAACTTGTAGTAAATTCAGAAATAAATTTAAAACAAATAATAATGACAATAGGATTTACAATATTAATACCACTATTACTTACACCAATTTGCTATAAAAAAATAAATAAAGAAAAAAGATATTTATATATTACTATATTAATTATAGGAATTGTAACTTCTCTAATATCTACAAAAATTTTTCCTTGGAATAATATACCAGATATATTTTTAATAATACAATTTCCATGGAGAATGTTATTATATTCAACATTTTTCTTAAGCATTATATCAGGAATAAATATTAGTATATGTGTTATAAAAGAAAAAAATATAAGAATTATATTAGTAATATTTATAACTATTATATATAGCGGAATATATATGTCTAAAATAATAAATTTTGATTTTAATTTTGATATATCATATTTATATAAAACAGAAAAAATAGAAAATATATATGCATTTAGTCAGCAATGTACAAATTACGATTATTTACCTGTAAAAGCAAGAACACCATATATACAAAATAGAGAAAATAAAGTCATAATACTAAATGGAAATGCAAAAATAAAAAACGAAAAAAAAGAAAAAACAAATATGCAATTTTACATAGAAACATTTACGCAAGATAGTATTATAGAATTACCATATATTTATTATTTAGGTTATAATATAAAATTAAATAATAAATATATAAATTATGAAGAATCAGAAAATGGATTTATTAGTATTAAAATCCCCAAAAATACAAATGGAAAAATAGAAGTAAAATATACTGGAACAAAATTAAGTAAAATATCATTAATTATATCAATAATTGGAATTATAAGTTTTATTGTTTATATTATTTATGAAAAAAATAAATTTGACAAATTTTGTAACAAAATAGTAAAATAAATTGTCTAATTTAATATAGGTGATTATAATGGAGCAAATATACAAAAAATATTGCAAATATGTATATAAATATTTATATACGTTGACACATAATCATGAACTTTCAGAAGAATTAATGCAAGAAACTTTTTATAGTGCAATAAAAAATATAAATAGTTTTAGAAATGATTGTCAAATTTATTCGTGGTTATGCCAAATCGCAAAAAATAAGTGGAAAAATTATCAAATAAAAAATAATAAAATAAAAATAATAGAGTATGACGAAAATATAGAAAATTGGTTAACTAATGACGATACAGAAGAAAGTATCGAAAAAATAGAAATACATAATAAAATTAAAAATTTAGATGAAACATCAAAAAAAATAATTAATTTAAGAATATTTGCTGGATTTACATTTAAAGAAATAGGACAAATATTAAATAAAAGTGAAAATTGGGCACGAGTAGTTTTTTATAGAACAAAACTTAATTTAAAACAAAATATAAATAATAATAGCAAGAAAGGGGAAACAAAATGAAAAAAAATTGTGCACTAATAAGAGATTTACTACCAAATTATATAGAAAATTTAGTAAGTGATGAAACAAAAAGTTATATAGATAATCATATTTCTAATTGTAATGAATGTAAAGAAACATTAAAATTAATGGAAGAAAATAATAATGATGTTGAAAAAATAATAAATAATATAGAAGAAAAAGCAGAAATAAAATTAATAAAAAAAATAAAAACAAGAAAATTAATAATAAAAATAATAACTATAATTTTATTAATTATTTTATTATCTTATGCTATATATTTTGCTATTAGATTTATACCAATAAATTCTGTAAGAGCAAAAACATATAATAAAATTCAAGAATTAAAAGAAATGAACAATTATAAATTAACCATAGAAAAAATAGGACAAATTACTGACGAAATATTAGAAAAAAAAATAACAACATATTATTATAAAGACGGAAAATATAAGGAAGAAAACACAAGATCTATGACATTTTTTTATGATAATGGAGAATATATTGAAGACGGAATAATAAGAAATGAAAATATGAAAACAATATATTATTCTGATGGAGATACAAATATTATAACAAAAAATGCAGAAACAGGAGAAACAAATATTAGCGAAGAAAAGCAATATATAGAAAAAGGCAAAATATATGAAGATATATATTCAGTAATAGTAACACATTCAAAAAATTTATCAAGTAAAATTTCAATGCTAGATGACTTTAATTTAAGAGAAGAAAAATATAATAATAAAAATTATTATGTTTTAACATATTTATATAATGGAGTTAATACAAAATATGAGTATTGGATAAATAAAGAAACAATGATAATTGATAGAATATTTGCTCAACAAGAAGTTCCAATATATAAAAATAGTGATTATAAATATAACACATTTGATACTAAATATACAATAGAACCAAATGTAGTCAAAGATGAAGATGTTATAATAAGTACTGACAAATAAATATTTCTATAGTATAATAAAAGTATAATTTTGCATACTTTTGAACATAATATATTTATTTTTATTTGTTCCTTGTTGGTCGTCTCGTAAGAGAACTGTATTGAGCAAAGCTCAAACAGTCTCTAACTCGCTTCCATGCTACGCGGAACTGCATAAAATTAAATATATTATATTCAAAAACATAAAATATAAACAAAAAGGTAGGCAAAAAATAATAAAAAACAAAAATATAGGAAAAAAAATAAAAAAATCAAAGGAGCAAATATGAACATTTTATTAATAGAAGACAACCTATCAATAATAAAAGGATTAGCATATTCATTTGAAAAAAACAACTATAAAATAACATACAAAACGAATATAAAAGAAACAAAAGAATATCTAAAAAACAACACCAATATAGACCTAATAATAATAGACATAACCTTACCAGACGGAAACGGATTTGAACTATTCGAAAACACAATAAAAACATTAAAAATACCAACAATATTTTTAACAGCAAAAGACGAAGAAGACGACATTGTAAAAGGTCTAAACTTAGGAGCAGAAGACTATATTACAAAACCCTTCAGCACAAAAGAATTACTAGCAAGAATAAATAAAATACTATTACGATCAAAAAAGAAAAACATAATAAAAATAAAAGACATTACATTTGATATGGAAAAATTAGCACTATATAAAAATCAACAACAAATAGAATTAACACCACTAGAACTAAAAATAATAAATATATTATTTTTAAACATAAATAAAGTAGTAAGTAGAAACACATTATTAGATAAAATTTGGGAATGGACAGGAAATTTTGTAGATGACCACACAATTACCGTATATTTAAAAAGAATAAGAGAAAAAATAGGAACAGACATTATAAAAACAATAAAAGGAATAGGTTATAGAATAGATGAAGAATAAAATAAAATTAAAAAAATATTTAACAAAAACAATAATTATAAGCATAATCTTAATAATAATATTTATATTAATAAACATATATGAATACAATATATATACCCAAAATTTTAATACAAAAATAATACAAATAATAAACACATTACAAGAAAAATATCCAGAATTAACAGAAAATGAAATAGTAGAAATATTAAATAATGAAGAAAACAGTAACAATTTAATACTAAAAAAATATAGTATAGGTATAAACAATAAATCAATAATAAAAGAAAACGAAAAAAACCTTAATAAATTCCTAATAATAAACATATTATTTTTTTCACTATCATTTACAATAATAATGATAATTTTCTTATCATACAATAAAAAGAAAGAAAAAGATATTAGTGAAATTACAAAATATATAGAAGAAATAAATAAAAAAAATTACGAATTACAAATAGACTCAATAACAGAAGACGAATTATCAATATTAAAAAATGAAATATATAAAACTACAATAATGCTAAAAGAATCTGCAGAAAATTCAAACCAAGATAAAATAAACTTAAAAAAATCATTAGAAGACATATCACACCAATTAAAAACACCATTAACAAGCATATTAATTTTATTAGACAATTTAATAGACGACCAAAATATGAATATAGAAACAAGAAACGATTTTTTAACAGATATAAAAAGAGAAATAATAAATATAAACTTTCTAGTACAGTCAATATTAAAACTATCAAAATTTGATGCCAACACAATACACTTTATAAAAGAAGAAACAACTTTAAATAAAATAATAAAAGAAGCAGTAAAAAACGTATCAACACTATGTGATTTAAGAAATATAAAAATAGAAATAAATGGAGATGAAGATGCAAAAATAATATGTGATGCAAAGTGGCAAATAGAAGCAATCACAAACATATTAAAAAATTCCATAGAACATTCACAAGATAATCATAAAATAGTAGTAAAATATGAAAAAAATAATATTTATTCAAATATAGAAATACAAGATTATGGAGAAGGTATATCAAAAAAAGACTTAAAACACATATTTGAAAGATTTTATAAAGGAGAAAATGCAAGTAAAGATAGTATAGGAATAGGACTTGCATTATCAAAAACAATAATAGAAGAAGATAATGGAACAATTAGTGTAGAATCAAACGAAAATGGCACAAAATTTACAATCAAGTATTATTGATAAATTAAACAAAATGTGATATAATTACGTAGTTAAAAAATTTTGAAAGGAGTTATAAATGCTAGAATTAAAAAACATTAAAAAAACATACATAACTGGAGATGAAAAAGTAGAAGCATTAAAAGGAATAACTCTAAAATTTAGAGAATCAGAATTTGTTTCTATATTAGGTCAAAGTGGCTGTGGAAAAACTACATTATTAAACATAATAGGAGGTTTAGACAGATACACATCAGGAGACCTTATAATAAACAATAAATCAACAAAAAAATTTAAAAGTAGAGATTGGGACGCATATAGAAACTATAAAATAGGATTTGTATTCCAAAGTTATAACTTAATAAGCCATCAAACAGTATTATCTAATGTAGAACTTGCACTAACAATAGGAGGAATATCAAAAAAAGAAAGAAAAGAAAGAGCAATAAAAGCATTAGAAGAAGTAGGGTTAAAAGACCATATACATAAAAAACCAAATCAACTATCTGGAGGACAAATGCAAAGAGTTGCAATAGCAAGGGCATTAGTAAATAATCCAGATATAATATTAGCAGATGAGCCAACAGGAGCATTAGACACAAAAACAAGCGTACAAGTAATGGAAATATTAAAAAAGATATCAAAAAATAAATTAATAATAATGGTAACACATAACCCAGAACTTGCAGAAAAATACTCATCAAGAATTATAAAAATATTAGACGGAAAAATAACAGAAGACTCAAACCCTATTCAAGATGGAGAAATACAACCAAAAATAAATAGAAACGAAATAGGCAGAACATCAATGAAAATATGGACAGCATTTAGACTAAGCCTAAATAACCTATTAACAAAAAAAGCAAGAACAATATTAGTAGCATTTGCAGGCTCAATAGGAATAATAGGAATAGCCCTAGTTCAAGCGGTATCAAATGGATTTCAAGCCTATGTAGATAGCATACAAGAAGAAACCCTAACTTCGTATCCACTTTCAATTATGGAAGAAACAACAGATATAACAAGTGTATTATTATCCATGACAACAGAAGACACTGAAAGAAAAGATACAAAAACTGTAGAAGAAGAACAATACATATCAACAATGCTAGAAAGTCTAAGTACAAACGATTTAAGAAGTTTTAAAAAATATTTAGAAGAAAACCAAAAAGAAGTAGAAAAAGACTTATCAACAGTAAAATATGCATATAGTGTAGAACCAACAATATACACAAAAGATGCAACAGGAAGAATTGCAAAAATAAATCCAAGCAATTTATTTAGCGGAACAAGCAGTTATATGAGTTCATTTACATCAACATTTTCACAAATGATAGATAATGAAGAAGCAATAAAAAATTCTTATGATATACTTGCAGGGCATCTTCCAGAAAAATATGATGAAATGATAATAGTATTGTCTGAGCCAAATACAATTTCAGATTTATTAGTATATTCATTAGGATTAAGAGATACAGAAGAATTAAAAACAATAGTTACAAAAATAATGAGTGGAGAAACAGTAGACATACACAATGAGCCATTAACATTTAGTTATGAAGACTTAATGAATATAGATTTAAAATTAATAATGGGAACAGATACATATAAATATAATGAAAAATACGATATATATGAAGACATGACACAAGATGAAGAATATTTACAAAATCTATATAATGATGCAATAAAATTAAAAATCGTAGGAATAGTATGTCCAAAAGAAGGAACAACATCAATGATGCTAAGTCCGGGAGTGCAATATACAAGTGATTTAATAGACTATATAATAGATTATTCAAAAGATAAAGATATAGTAAAAAAACAACTAGATAATACAGAAGTAGATGTATTTTCAGGATCTAGATTTGATGAAAAAAATAATAATTTAGACCTAAATTTTCAAGATTTAGTTAGTGTAGATAGTAAAAAATTAGAAGATGCATTTAATATAAAAATAGACCAAAATGATATACAAAAACAAACAGAAGGGTATATGGCAGAAATAAGTAATTCAATTACAACAGATACAACACCTGCAAAAACAGAATTTACAAATGCTTTAAATACATTAACAAATGGAATATTTGATAGTATAGAGGGAGAATTTGGAGCAGAAGATGTAGATAAAATTGTATCAAACTACTTAGACGAATATGAACCTGCAAAATTATTATCTTCATTAGAAGAAAAATATGTAGTTCCAAAAGATGTATTTAAAAACACATATTCAGAATTATTAAGAAATTTATTAGTAGCATATATAGGTACATATAATAGTATACCACAAATAGATGCTAATACAGGAAATCAAGGTTCAGGAAATACTACGGGAACAACAATACCAGATGAATTTAAAAATACATTAACAAACGAAACACAAAATGAAACAAAACAAAATGGAAATCAAAATACAATACAAAATAATACATTAAATAACACAACACAAAATGGAAACCCAAGTGAAAATGAGCAAACTACTAATAAAAAAGTAAAAGTAAATAAACAATTAGTAAACCTAGTCGTACAAGGATTTGTAAGTAATACAGCAATAGAATTAGTAGAAAATGAAATGGCAAAAGGAATGACAGAAGCAGTTATGCAAAAAAATATTTTAACAAAAGTAGGAGAATTAACATCAAATTTAGTAAATAGTTTTGCATCAGCTTTCAATGTAGACGAAGAAAAAATAGCAAGTGCATTTCAATTAAAAATGACAGAAGAAGAAATAACAAGAATAGTAACAGCAATGATGTCAGATACACAAGCAACTGCAAAAACAAACTTAATATCATTAGGATATCAAGATAAAGAAGAACCAACATATATATCATTCTATTTTTATAGTTTTGAAGGAAAAGAAAACTTTTTAAACTTTTTAGATAATTATAACGAAAAAGTAAAAAATGATGGAGAAGAAGATAAAGTTGTAAACTACACAGATGCAACAGGAATACTAATAGATTCAGTAAAAACAATAGTAAATGCAGTAACATATGTATTAATAGCATTTGTATCAATATCACTTGTTGTATCATCAATAATGATAGGAATAATTACATACATTTCAGTATATGAAAGAACGAAAGAAATAGGAATATTAAGAGCAATAGGAGCATCAAAAGGAAATATTTCATCAATATTTAATGCAGAAACATTCATAATAGGACTATTATCAGGACTATTTGGAATAGGAATATCTTATGCATTAATACCAATAATAAATACAGTACTTCGTCACTTTACAGGAAATATAGCATTAAATGTAATATTATATCCTAATAATGCAATAATACTTGTAATATTAAGTGTAATACTTACATTAATAGGTGGTTTAATCCCTGCAAGGTCAGCATCTAAAAAAGATCCAGTAATTGCATTAAGAACAGAATAAAAAATAAAAAAATACATATAATAATAACAAGTTTTTGTATTACTAATACAAAAACTTGACTTTTTTATGCAAATATTGTATTATAAATACAGGAAGTGATTATATGATAAATAGACCAAAATATATAAATGAATTAATAAAATTCAAAGATAAAGAATTAATAAAAGTAATAACAGGAATTAGAAGATGTGGAAAAAGCACATTAATGGAATTGTACAAAAAATATTTATTAGAAAATGGAATACAAGAAGAACAAATAATAAGTATTAATTTAGAAGACTTGAAATATCATTTTATAAAAAATTATATGGATTTATATAATTATATAAATAAAAATCTAATAAAAAATAAAAAAAATTATGTATTTATAGATGAAATACAAATAATTTCAGAATTTCAAAAAGTCGCAGATAGCCTATATTTAAATAAAGATATAGATTTATATATAACAGGCTCAAATGCAAGACTATTATCATCAGAACTATCAACATTATTAACAGGAAGATATATAGAAATAAAAATGTTACCATTATCATTTAAAGAATTTGCAAGTATAAAAGAAAATGAAGATTTAGAAAAAATATATAATGAATATATAACACTAGGTTCATTTCCATATACAACAGAACTAGAAGAAGATGAAATAAGCAAATATTTAGGAACATTATTCAATGACGTTATAATAAAAGATATTATGATTAGAAAAGGCATTACAGATGAAGCAATGTTAAAAAGTGTTGCAACATTTGCTTTAGATAATATAGGAAATTTATTATCAAGCAATAACATAGCAAATACAATGACAAGTGATGGAAGAACAATAAATATAAGAACAGTTGAAAAATATTTAGAAGGTTTTATGGAATCATACTTTTTATATAAAGCGACAAGATATGATGTAAAAGGAAAACAATATTTAAAAACAGGAGAGAAATATTATATTTCTGATTTAGGACTAAGATATTTTATGTTAGGAAGAAAAATAGGAGATAGCGGTCATATTTTAGAAAATGTAATATATTTAGAATTACTAAGAAGAGGATATGATGTTTATATAGGAAAAGTTGATGAATATGAAATAGACTTTGTTGCAATAAATAGTAATGGAAAACAATATATACAAGTTTGTGAAACATTGAAAGATAATGAAAATAAAATATTAAAAAGAGAATTGAACTCATTAAATAAAATTAATGATAATTATACAAAAATAATATTAACATTAGATAAAATACCATTATATAATGAAGAAGGAATAATAATAAAAAATGCATTAGAATGGTTAATGGAAGATTAGTAAAATAAAAAATTTATAATATTAAGTCTCAAAACAATAAAAGAATATTTATAAACAAAATTCATAAAATGTACAAAGGAATGATGTACATTTATGAAAAATATCTTAAACGTAACATTTATAATAATTGGAGTAATATTAGGAGCAGGTTTTGCATCAGGAAAAGAAATATATATATTTTTTAATCAGTATGGAAAATTAGGAATTATAGGAATAATAATATCATTTACATTTTTAGGAGCAATAATATATCAAGTAATAAAAATAACAAATAAATACGAAATAAATAATTATGAAGAATTATTAGAAAAAATAGGAACAAAAAATTCAATTATAAAAGCAATAATAAATATTTTTTTATTAATATCATTTTATATAATGATAGCAGGATTTTCAGCATATGTAGAACAAGAAATGAAATTACCAAAAATATTGGGAAGTTTACTAATAATAATTTTATGTTACCTAATTTTTACAAAAAATATAAATGGAATAATAAAAGCAAATACAATTTTAGTACCAATTTTAGTAATATTTATAATAATATTTGGAATAAAAAATATAAATATAAATTATGAAATAAAAAATACAATAGAAAATAGAAATTATATAAAATTTATAATTTCTGCAATATTATATGCAAGTTATAATAGCATAACATTAGTACCAATGATAGTAACAATAAGAAAATTAGTAAAAACAAATAAACAAAATAAAATAATATTTTTAATATTAACAATAATAACAATATTATTAGCATTAATAATATATAATTTATTATTAAAAATAGATATAGATATAAATAAAATAGAATTACCAACAATATATATAGCAAATAAATCAGGAACAATATATAAATACATATATGGAATAATAATATTAGTATCAATATTTACAACAGCAATATCAGACGGCTATGGTTTTTTACAAAATAATGCAAAAAATAATAAGCAATATAAAATATTAAATATATTCATATGTATAAGTTCAATATTTATTTCAAATATAGGTTTTTCAAAACTATTAAACATATTATATCCGTTATTTGGAGTATTAGGATTAATACAAATTTATAGAATATTTGCAATACCACTTGAAAAAAAACGTTAAAACTGATATAAATTAATAAGGAAAAATATAAATAATATATTTAAGTAATAAAAATTACTTAAATGGGGGTTTTTATGGAAGTATTGCAATACACACCAAATAAAAATAATAAAATAAAAAAAATAATAATAATGATAATATTAAGTATATTAATAATTGCAGGAATAATTATAGCATCATTATACATCACAGATGAAAATTTTAGAGAAAATATAGATATACATATATTAAAAAAAGAAATTACAGAAAATAATACTGCGCAAATATTATTAAATTCAGGAGAAACACAAAATATATATGCTTATGATAAATATATAGGAATATTAAATAAAAGTACATTAACATTATATGATAACACTGGTAAAGAAATAAAAAAATTAAATACAGGAATAAGCAATCCAATATTTGAAAAAAACAATAGATATTTATGCATTGCAGAAAAAAACGGACAAAAAATAACTTTAATAGATAAAGAAGAAATTTCGTTTGAAAAAGAAGTAGAAGGAAATATAATAGATATAAGTGTAAATAAAAATGGATATGTATCTGTAATTGTAACAGGTACAAGTTATAAAACAGTAGTAATAACAATAGACAATAAAGGAAAAGAAATATTTAAAACATATTTAGCATCAACAAATGCAATAACAACAAGTATATCAAATAACAATGAATATTTAGCAATAGCAGAAATAGATTCAACATCTGCAATAATACAATCAAATATAAAAATAATATCAATAGAAAAAGCAAAAACAGACCCTACAAATTCAATTATTTATACATATAAAGCAGAAAGTAATAATTTAATAGTAGATATAAAATATCAAGAAAGAGAAAACTTAGTATGTTTATATGATAATTCAGTTCATACTATACAAAATGGACAAGATACAGAAGTTTATAAAATAGATCAAAATGCAGATTTTATAGATATAAATTTAAAAAATTATGTAGCACAAACAGTAGAAACAACAGAATTTTTTAAATCTAATATACAATTAAAATTAAAAAATGTAAGCAACAATACTGAAAATATATATTTAACAAGTGGAGTTTTAAAATCAATAGAAGTTGGAGAAGATATAACAGCATTAAACTTCAGCACAGAAGTACATTTTGTTAATACTAACGGCTGGTTAATAAAAAGATATGTATCTTCACAAGGTGTAACAGACATAGTTGTTGGAGATTCAATAGCAGGTATAGTTTATAGAAATAAAATAGAGGTTATAACTTTATAAAAAAATGAAAGGAATGTGAATGTTATGGCGATAATTATTGATATTATAATAATTGCAATAATTGCATTATTTGTATTTTGGGGATATTACAGAGGATTAATTAAAGTAGCATTTAAAATATTAACATTTTTTGCTGCAATAATAATAGCATTGTTATTATATAAACCTGTATCAAATATAATTATAGATAAAACACAAATAGATGAAAATATAGAAAATGCGATAGTAGAAAAATTTTCAAGTGATAAAGATGAACAATTAAAAGAAGAAGATATGCAAAATATGTCAGAAGTTTTAGTAAAATATATTACAGATTATACATCAGAAGTACAAGATGCAACAGTAGGAATGGTTGCAAAAGAAATATCAATAGTAAGTATAAATATAATAGTAGCATTAGGTTTATTTATTTTAACTAAATTAATATTAATAATATTTAAAGCATTATCAGAAGTATTAGAAGATTTACCAATAATAAAACAATTTAATAAAACAGGTGGAATAATTTATGGATTACTACAAGGACTTTTAGTAGTATTTGTAATATTAGCTATTATTTCATTATGTGCTTCAATGATAGAAAACTTTGGAATTATTAGTAGTATAAATGAATCAGTTATAGGTAGTTTCTTATATAATAACAATATAATATTAAAAATATTGTTTTAAATAAAAAAATCGTAGTATAAATATATTTTAGTAAAAATATTGAAAATAAATGTATATTTTGTTATACTAGTAGATGTAAAAATTTTTAGGAGTGATAAAATTGAGCAATAAAAAGGAGCAAAAGAAAAAAAATAAAAAGACTAAGAAAAAGAGACATATACTATTAAAAATATTTATAATATTTTTAATTTTAATAATAGGAAGCGGTTTTTATTTATATTATAAAACACAACAAAATGGTGGAGGAGTATCAGGCTTGCTTACAACTGTATTAGGGCAAGAAGATGTACCAATAGAAGAAGTTGAACCAATAAATATATTATTATTAGGAACAAGTCAAGATATGTCAGATACAATAATGGTATGTTCATATAATCCTAAAACACAACAAGCATCAATGCTATCAATACCAAGAGATACATATACAGGAAAAAATAAAAATAATGCACAAGCATATGAAAAAATAAATTCAAGATATATAGCGCAAGGTGTAGATGGTGTAAAAAAATATGTAAAACAAATACTAGATATAGATTTAGATTATTATGTCGTAGTAGATACAGAAGCATTAATAAAATTAATAGATGAAATAGATGGAGTATATTTTGATGTTCCAATAGATATGGATTATGATGATGAAACACAAGATTTATATATACATCTAAAAGCAGGATATCAATTAATAGATGGAAAAAAGGCAGAACAATTATTAAGATTCAGACATAATAATGATGGAACATCATATCCAATGGAATATGGAGATAATGATTACGGAAGAACAAGAACACAAAGAGACTTTATAGCAGCAACAATTAAACAAACAATGAATCCATCTAATATATTTAAAATATTTAAAATAATGGACATAGTAAACACATATATAGATACAAATATAGATTTAGATTTAGCAAAAAAATACATACCACATTTAGTAAACTTTGATACAGAAAATCTAAAAAGTGGACTATTACCGGGACAATCTGAACTATGTAATGGGGTATGGATATTTATACCAAATCAAAAAGAAACAAAAGCAATGGTAGATGATTTTTTCATATATAAGGAAGAAGAAATAAATGAAGAAGATGCAATAAAAATAGAATTATTAAATGGTTCAGGAGTTGCTTCAAATTTAAGTAGTGTAACAGAAAAATTAAAAAAAGCAGGATATAATGTAACAAAAACAGGAACAACAACACAAACTTCAAAAACAACAATAATAAATCAAACAAATGAAACAGAAGAAGAATTAAGTAAAATTCAAGAAATACTAGGAACAGGAATAATATCATCAAGTAGTTCAAGTAATTCTTCAAACAATATAAAAATAATAATAGGAAAAGATTATCAAAATTAATAAGAAAATTGTGCGTTTTGTTTCGCAAATATGCACAACTCAATGTAAATTAAACTTTTTGTATACAGAAAAAAATTAAGAAGTATAATATATCTTAAAAAATATATTATACTTCTTAAAATTTAGAGTAATGTAATTTAACTAAATATATTTAATTTTTTTATTATTCTTTCTGTAATTTTTCTTTCTTTTTACATATCTTCTATAATTAATATATCTAACAATCATAAGGATTAAAAATAAAATAAATATAGCAAGAACAGTTTTTAAAATATTTGGTATAAGATTAGATTTTATAACATCATTACCAGCAATTAAATTAGAAGAATAAGTAATATCATTTATAGTATAAGAAACAGAACCAACAACATCACCTTTTGAAATTGGAGCTTTTAACTTATCATTTACTACAATATTACTAGAAAAATTATTATCTAATTGCTCATTAGAAATAAAAGCATCTATATTATCCTCATAAACAATATCTAAATATTTAGTATCCTTTGTAGCACCAGAAACTTTAACTTTGTCGAAAACTTCTCCTTGCATATTTAAAGATTTTGTTGTATAATTTTCAAAAGCGTAATCAAATAAAGTTACGCAATCTATAAATTTTTCTTTAAGCCATGTAGTAGTGTCATAACCAGATTGTAGCACTACGGCAATATATTCAACGCCATCTTTCTTAGCACTAGCAACAATACAATCACCGGCATCATCAGTAAAACCAGTTTTTATTCCTGTAGCATATTCATAATAATAATTTTTTTGACTTTCACGAATTAAAAAATTTGTATTTACGAATCTTCTATCAGTTGAATCATATTTATTAGTAGCAGGTAAATTATAAGAAGAAGTTGAAACAATTTCCCTAAAAACATCATTTTGCATAGCATATCTACCAATTAAAGCCAAATCATAAGCAGTAGAATAATGATTTTCATCTTGAATACCACTAGGATTAGTAAAATGAGTATTTTTACATCCTATTTCAGTGGCCTTTAAATTCATCATTTCAGCAAAATTTTCAATACTTCCAGCAATATGTTCAGCCAAAACAAAACCACAATCATTTGCAGAAGGAATTAAAAAAGCATATAACAAATCACGTATAGTTAATTCCTCACCAACTTGTAAATTTGCATTAGTATAATCAGAAGGAACGCTTAAAAGTGCTTCTTTACTAACTATTGCAGTATCATTTAAATCACAATTTTCTAATGTTAAAATAGCAGTTATCATTTTAGTAGTACTTGCAGGGTATTTCTTTTCATAAGCATTTTTTTCATACAATACTGTTCCAGTTTCACTTTCCATTAATAAAGCAACAGGAGATTGAATATCTAAATTTGCCTCATTATTTATTAAAGAAACATTATCTGTTTCAGCATATACACACATTGGCATTAAAGAAAAAATTAATAGAAAAATTATAAAACGTTTTATATTCATAAAAACCTCCATTCGAATAATTAATATTGTATATTAAAATGGAGAAAAAATCAATAATTTAACAAAAAACAAGGAGGAAAAAATGGAAAATTTAAGTAAAAAACAATGGATTATTTTAGTATTTATAATAGTTATAATAATAGGAGTTGTAGGATATTATTTATATACTAATTTTCAACAAATAAGTTATGAAAATTTAGAAGATGATGAATTTGAAGAAGAAATAATAGAAAATGAAATAGTTGAAGAAGAAGTGGAAACAATTGTAGTTCATATTGCAGGAGCAGTAAGAAAAGAAGGTATTGTAGAATTAAATGATGGAGCAAGAATAGTTGATGCTATAAATAAAGCAGGAGGGTTAAATGAAAATGCGGATTTATCAAAAGTAAATTTAGCATTTATAATTTCAGATGGACAAAAAATATACATACCATTTATAGGAGAAGAGGCAGAAATATCTACGGAAAGTGGGGAAAATGTAATACAAGATAACAATAATGAAGGAAGTTCTAATAATTCATTAGTAAATATTAATACAGCAAGTTTATCACAATTATTAGAATTACCGGGCGTTGGAAATTCAACCGCTCAAAAAATATTAGATTACAGAAATGAAAATGGTAAATTTAAGTCAATAGAAGATATAAAAAATGTTAGTGGTATTGGAGATTCAAAATTTAATAATATAAAAAATTATATAACAGTAAAATAGATAGAAAATTTTGGTTATATTTTTTATTAATTGGTATATAATAATTATATATGTTTTTTATTAGTTTTAATAAAAGATGCTAAATGTTAATAATTTTTGTTATAATAGTTTCAAAAGAATTTTTAAGACACATTTTGCATAAATATGTAAAAATTTCGTATAAAGTGTTGACATTTTGCATAATTAGTAATATAATTATTAATATCAATATCGCGGGGTGGAGCAGTTGGCAGCTCGTCGGGCTCATAACCCGAAGGTCGTAAGTTCGAGTCTTACCCCCGCAACCACAAGAAAAAGTAGCACTTGCTAAAGTCTAGCAAGTGTTACTTTTTTAATTTTACTTAATATTACACTTAATACTAGAAAAACTTAATAAATTTATATAAAAATAATTAAAAAAAAAATATATACTATTATTGTAAAATTAGTAAATTATAGTTTTTTTGGGGTGTTTTAATGGAATTTTCAGAGAATTTATCAAAATATAATAAAAAACAAGTGGATTTTATATTTGCAATGTTAGAAACACGGTAATATATCGAAATCAGCAAGAAAGGCAAATATAACAGAAACTACAGCCTTTAAGTATTTAAAAAATGGTTTATCAGAAGAAATAAACAAAATAAGAAAGAAATATATTGAAGAAAGTCTAAAAAGGTTAGAATATGCATCATTAAAGGCAACTGATACTATTATAAATATAATAGAAGATAAAACATGTGCAAATTCTGTAAGACTAAATGTATGCAAAACAATATTAGATTATAGTTTAAAAATAAGAGAACAAACAGAAATAATAGAAAGATTAAATGACATAGAAAAGAGGATAAATGATGATAGATAAAAAAATAAAAAGTAGAATAGCAAAATTAGAAGCATTATATCCAGTAGAATATATTAATGTTGAAGAACATATAAAAGATGTTATTGATATGTTAGAAAATGCACTAGGACATAAATTAGCAATTAATCTACCTTATAAAAAATATTTTAACAAAGAAACATTAGAAATAGATATTTATAAACAATTGCCTATTGAAGATTTAAGAACATTAGCTTATGACAGTATTAAAGAAAAATAGAAAATTAATAATTATTATTTATTTTTTTCGTAGTCTTCTATCGCAAATAATAATGACTGATTTACAACTTCATTAATTGAAATATCTTCTTTTTTAGAAATTTCCCTTATTTTATCTAATAGTTCTTCTTCAAGTCTTAAAGTATATTGAACATATTTTTTTTCTACCTTTTTATGAAATGCTATTCCCATATAAAATTCACCCATTAATATTATATCCACTTTAAATATAAAAAATACACATAATTTATACTTGCAAATTTTACAATTATATTATATAATTAAATAAAAAAGGTGAAATAATATGCTATTTTCAATATTAAAGAAAGAACAACTAAAAAAAGAAATTAATAAGTTAGAAGAAAGCAAAACAATATTATCAAAAGAAATTAATGCTATGGAAAAGAAAAAAAACTTATTAGAAACACAAATGAGTGGAATTTTAAAACAGAAAAATAATTTAGACATAGAAATAAAAAATAGAGAAAATTTTTTTATAAAGCATGAATTAATACTTGTAGATACATTAAGTGGGATAGAATTTGAAGAATATTTTGCAAAAATTTTAATTAAATTGGGTTATAATGCACAAGTTACAAAAGCAAGTGGAGATGACGGAGGAGATA
The DNA here is from genome assembly GCA_947625545.1 of uncultured Clostridia bacterium. GTDB lineage: Bacteria > Bacillota > Clostridia > TANB77 > CAG-508 > CANRES01. The sequence goes on along the minus strand of CANQOW010000006.1, from coordinate 5,498 downwards.
TAATTGCAACAAAAGAGAATATAAAATATGTTTTTCAATGTAAAAATTATTCAGATACTGTAGGAAATAAAGCAATACAAGAAGTATATACTGCAAAAGATATATATAAGTGTGATAAATCTATAGTTATAACAAATAACTATTTTACAAAACAGGCTAAAAAAGAAGCTGAGATATTATCAGTAGAATTATGGGATAGAGATAAACTACTTCAAATGCTATGTGAAACATTTGAAATTGATATAAAAAATATTGATAAAAAAATGTATATGAATAATAAAAATATAATTGATGATAATGACGAAATAGACCCATTTTTAAACGAGGCTATTGAAACAGTAATAGAAACTGGACAAGCATCTACATCATTTATACAAAGAAGATTTAAAGTAGGTTATGCAAGAGCAGGAAGAATTATGGAACAGTTAGAAGAAAAAGGCATTATATCTGGCTATGAAGGAAGTAAGCCAAGACAAGTTCTTATTACAAAAGAAAGATGGAATAAATCAAATAATATATAAGGAGGAAATTATGGAATTTGAAGAAAAAATTAAAGAATTTTCGAAACGAGTAGAAAAATTGCAAAAATCTATTAACACTGAAGAAGCAACTAAAACATCACTAATAATGCCATTTTTTAGTTTATTAGGATATGATGTATTTAATCCTATAGAATTCACACCAGAATATATTGCAGATGTAGGAATAAAAAAAGGAGAAAAAGTTGATTATGCTATTACTATTAATAATCAAGTTACAATTTTAATCGAAGCAAAATCAATAAATGAAAATTTACAAAAGCATAGTTCTCAACTATTTAGGTATTTTGGAACTACTACTGCTAAAATAGGGATATTAACAAATGGTATGATTTATAAGTTCTATACAGATTTAGAGGAAGCTAATAAAATGGACATTGCACCTTTTTTAGAAATTGATTTATTAAACTTAAAAGATAGTGATATTGTTGAAATAAAAAAGTTTTGTAAAGAAAATTTTGATATTGATACAATCATGAGTTCTGCTTCTAATTTAAAATATGCTAGTTCCATTGAAAAAATATTATTAGAAGAATTCGATAATCCATCAGATGATTTTATAAAATTAATTTTAAATAAAGGAGTATATGATGGAGTTAAAACACAAAATATAATAGACAAATACAGAGCAATTTTAAAGAAATCTATAAATCATTATATAAATACTTTGATAAATCAAAGGTTACAAACAGTACTAAATAATCCTACTGAGGTGAATAATGACATTGGGGAAATAATTGAAGAAGATGAAATTGTTACAACAGAAGAAGAGTTAGAAAGTTATTATACTGTAAAAGCCATTCTCGCAGAAACAGTTAATTCAAAACAAATATACTATAAAGATACTAATAGTTATTTTGGTATACTATATGATAATAAGGTAACCAAATGGATTTGTAGGGTATTCTTAAAAGAAAATGTTAAATTTTTAATAATTCCAGATAAGGATAAAAAAGAGATTAGATATGAAATAGAAAATGTTTCAGATATTTATAAATTAAAACAACAGTTAATAGAAAGATTAGAAAATATTATAAAATAAAGTAATAAAGATATGTGAAAACCAGACGAATTTTTAAAGTATAAAAATTTACTTGATTCAGAAATAATTACACAAAAAAACGAATTTCTAAATCTAAAATAAAAAATTAATTATATAAATTTTAAATTTAAAACACTTACTTCTGTAAGTGTTTTAGTTATATTAATTTATAAATAAAATTAAAAAATTATATTTGTTCTCCAGTATCATTTAATACAAAAGTTGGATTATAAGAACAATTTAAAACATTTGCTATTTCTATTAAATCTCTTTCTGTAAAATTATCTCTTTTCATTTTGCTATTGAAATTTTGTGGAGTTGTATTTATTCTTCTAGCTAATTCTGCTTCAGAAATATTTCCTCTTTTTATGAGTAAAATTCTTATTTTTTCTGCCATACCCATTTTTAACACATCCTTATCTTACATATAAAATAATACTTTTATAATATAACATATAAAATTTAATATGTCAAATTTAAAATTTATAAAATAATAGATATTTTTTATAAATGTATTGACAATATATAGAATTTAATTTAAAATATAAATATATAAATTGATAAATACAATTTATATATTGAAGATAAAAATGGGGGTGAAAAGATGAATAAAGTTACATTGCTTGATAACATTAATGAATTTATAGAGGAAAGATTAAATGAAAGTTATACAAAAACAATACATACGAAAGAGTATAAAGAAACTAGAGATAAATGTTATGCTATATTTTCAAATATAAAAAATATAATTAATAATAAAAAACTAATGAGTTATTATGAAGAAATACTAATTGATATGTGTACAATGCAGTTAGAACAAGCATATAAAACAGGTTTTAAAGATAGCTTAATATTATTTTCTGACAAAAAAATATAATTTTTTTGTATTAGAAATGTAAATTTTCATAAAATTTTATATATATTATATGAAGATGAAATAATATACACATTTGTATAGCAAGAGAAAAAATAAAGGTTTGAAATGGAAAAATTGTAAAGGTAGGGAAAGGAAAAAATGATGTAAAGGATTTCAAATTAAAATGTATTTAAGGAGGCGATATAATGCAAGAAAACACAATAGAACCTCTTGTCTATACAGTAAAAGAGCTATCTAAAATATTAAAAATTTCATTAAGCATGGCATATAGATTAATAAAAGCAGAAAATTTTCCAATAATAAGAATAGGCGGAAAGAGAATATTGATTCCTGAAAAAGAGCTAAAAATATGGCTATCTAAAAATTGCAATGGTATATAGGCTAAAAGAATTTGAAGAAAATTTACCAGCAATGCTATATGAAATATATTTTTTTAAAGTAAATTTGACACAAAAAGATATTTATTCAATAAAAAATACTTTAAGAAGATATAGCAAAAAGTATCTATATGCTAGTTATTTACTAGTAGTTAGTAATACAGACAGCAGTCATTGTGCACAAAGAGAAATAAAGATAAAGGGTAAAAGAGGTAGACCAAAAACTTTAGTATTTGGAAATAAAATTCCTACACATATACACTTATGCATAATTGGAAATGAAAAGCATTCAGCATATAAGTTTGGCAAAAATTTAATAAATGCTTTTAATAAAAGATTTAAATCAAATATATGTATGTTAATTGCTACTGATAAAGGAAAATGGGCTAAAAATTTTATTAATTATTCTCTAAAACAAGCAAATAGTGTAAGTAAAAATGGAATATTTAATAAAATTTTAGAAAGACGAAATGCAATTAAAAGTGAATATTTTTAAAGTACTTTTTTAAGAAAAATAAAAGCTAAAAAGGTATATATTTCATCTTCTTTTACATTTAAAAAAATATATTATTAAAAAGAAAAAAGAAAAAAAGAAGATATAAAAGAAAATAAATAATTTTATTTATAATTATAATGAATAAAAATATTAATAAAATTTGGTAAAAAAATAGTAAAAAATATAAAAGAAATTAAAGTAATATTTTCTTTTATATATGTAGTAGAAAAGGAAGTAATAATTATGATTTATGGATATGCAAGATGTTCAACAGATGAAACAAAACAAGATATAGATAGGCAAAAAAGAGAATTAGAAAAACAAAATGTATTAAAACAAAATATATATTGGGAATATGAAAGTGGTACAAAGGCAGATAGAATAGAGCTAAATAAATTATTAAATATTATAGTTAAAGGAGATACAATAATTTCAACAGAAGTTAGTAGAATAACAAGAAGCACGAAACAGTTATGCGATATTATAGAATTAGCTAAGGACAAAAAGATAAAACTAATTCTAGGAAATTTTGTAGTAGATTGCACAAAAGAATTAGACCCTATGACTGAAGGTATGTTAAAAATGATGGGAGTATTTGCAGAACTTGAAAGAAATATAATAAGTGAAAGAGTAAAAAGTGGAATACAAAATGCTAAAGCAAAAGGTAAAGTATTAGGAAGACCATATACAACAGAAAATAATATTCCATCAATATTTTATAAACATTATGCAAAATATAAAAATAAAGAAATCAATAAAATGGAATTTTCAAGATTATGCAATTTATCATATCCAACAATTTATAAATATATTAATATAATAGAAAGAGGAATAAAAAGTGAAAAGAAATAGAAAAAATAAAAGAAGTAAAAGGGCTAATGGAGAAGGATGCATAAGGCAATTAAAAGATGGAAGATGGGAAGCTAGAATAACAGATGGATATACTTCAGATGGAAAGCAACATTGGAAAACTTTTTCTAGTAAAAAACAGTCTGTTGTAATAAAAAAATTAGATGATTATAAAACAAATAGGGATAAATTTAAAGACGAAAATATTGTAAAATATACTATTTCTCAATGGTTAAATATTTGGTATGAAACTTATGTTATAAATAATGTTAGAATTTCTACTAGAATTAGTTATGAAAGTATTATTAATAATCATTTAATACATTATATAGGAAATATAAAGTTAGTGAATTTAAGCAAAATTGATATTGAAAGTATGTATAATAAATTAATAAAATGTAGTAAAAATAGAACAAATGGAAATGGGTTATCTGTAAAAACAGTAAGAAATATACATTTAGTTTTGCATGAAGCATTGCAAGAAGCTTTGGAATTAGGGTATATAAATAAAAATCCAGCTGATATAGCTAAAGTTCCAACATTAAAAAATCTTAATCAAAAGAAAAAAGAAATAGAAATATATTTAAAAGACGAACAAAAAAAACTAATAGAAATATCAAAAAAAGATAAAATTTATGGAACAGTAGTTATAATGGCTTTATATACTGGAATGCGAAAGGGAGAAATTTTAGGGTTACAATGGGATGATATTAATTTTGAAAATAAAACTATTAATGTAAATAAACAACTTAGTAGACTTAAGGATTATGAAACAACTACAAGTAGGAGAACAAAACTATTTATTCAATATAATACAAAAACAAATAATTCTACTAGAATAATACCAATGGCAAAAACTTTGGAAGACATATTAAAACAACAAAAAGAATTACAACAAGAATATAAGCGAAAGCTAGGAAAAAAATATTATAAATATAATATGGTATTTTGTAGAGAAGATGGATATTATTTGGACCCAGATACTGTTTTGAGTAAATATCAACAACTAGCTAAAAAAGCAGGGATTAAAAAATGTACTTTTCATGCACTAAGACACACTTTTGCAACTAGAGCATTAGAAAGTAATATGTCACCTAAAGTTGTTAGCAAAATACTTGGACATACAAGCGTTCAATTTACATTAGATACTTATACTCATGTATTATCAGAATTACAGATAGATGAAATGGGAAAATTAGATAAGTATTTAAATACAATACTAATATAAATAGTTATTTTTTATATGAGTTAAATTTTTCGTGGCAAAATAAAAAATAAAAAAGACTAGTCAAAAAAGACTAGCCAAACACAAATACCT
>CANQOW010000005.1 GCA_947625545.1 uncultured Clostridia bacterium | reverse complement strand
TAGAATAAGATAATAACAAATAATTTGATAGAAAATATATTCCCGACAATGTCGGGACAGAAATAAGAAATTTGAAAACAACTGGTGTTAAGGGAAAAGATGGCAAAATAAAAAAGGCCATCTGCACCAAAAATATAAAGTCTAGAATACTTGATATATAAGTAATCTAGACTTTTATTTTATTATTTTTAATGCAATAGTAATGCAATATTTGTAATACTTCTGCATAAGAAATATAAATTGACAGAGTAGTGACAGAGTTATGCTTAATACTTTATATAAATTTGCAATTTTATGTAAAATATGCTAAAATATATACATGGGAGATGATTTTATGGGATTTTTTGATAAATTAAAAAAGAATAGTAAGCAAAATATAGAAAATAATAGAGAAGAACAATTATCATTTGATATTGAATATAGTTCAACTTCAAATGGCAATTTACAAGTAGAATATTTTGATAAAGACATTAATTTTAAAAAATTTTATGATGTTACTAGATTAGTTATTAAAAGAGAACCATTAAATATTGAAAATCATCAAGTATATAATTGTGCAGTTTCATGGTATGGAAGTGGAGATTGCAAATTTCTTAATGAAAAAACAGGAAAATTTGAAAATATAAGTGCACAAGATTACAGAGGAGTGTTACTTGAATTAGATTTAGAATTATTAGAAAATGATATTAATTATTGTAATATGGTAATGAAAAAATTATTAGATAAAGAAAGAGTTGAGAAATATCTTGAAAATGGTTTAGAAGAAACACCTAAACAACCTTGTGGAAAATATGTTGGAGGAGTCAAAAAAACAGAAAATGGTTATACAAAATTCTTTTCTACAACAGTAGGTCAAGCATCTCATAATTCTGAATTAATGGTTAATAGAAGAAAAGAACATAGAGAAATGCTTGAAAGAAAAAAACAAAAAGATATTGAAAGTAAAAGAGCACAAATTGAAAAATTACAAAGAGAAATAGATAATATGGAAAGATGCTAAAAAATAGTTCTCATTTCATTATGAAGTGAGAACTATTTTTCTTTTAGTAAGATATAATAACTTTTTCTTATTTTATTTCATAAACTATTATTATAATTACTCTTTTAGAATGGAGGATAATAAAGTTTATGAAAAAATTAATTTATATGAGTCTTATTATACTTGGCTTTTTAATATTAACCAATCCCAAAATTTATGCTGTAGAAAATCCATATTATGATGAAAGTTATAATCAACAAAAAGGTGCTTTTTATGCAAATGGTACAGATATAACAATAGAAGAAGAAAATGGTCAGACAATTATAAAGTGGTTAGACCAACAACAAAAAGTACCAAATACTGTAACAGTTTTTGGAGGAGGTCAAAAAGGAACACATATTGAAAATTCAAACATAACAATGAATAGTGGAACCGTAGTTGGAATAGTAGGAGGCGGTTTTTCAAAAGAAGAAAATTTAATTTCAAAAGTAGAAAATGCTAATATTACAATTAATGGTGGAACTATATCAAGTAATATTACAGGAGGAGGATATTTATATTCTCAGGTAAATAACACAAATATAACTATAAATGGTGGTATTGCAGAAACAGTTTTAGGTGGAGGTGTAGCAACGTTAGATATAGATGGTCAAATGCAATATGTAGGAGAAGCTTCACATCCAGATAATTCACCAAATCGCGTTAATAATGCTACAATTACTATAAATGATATTACAATGCCATTACCTTCACATCAAGGAGGTATAGTTTATGCCGGTGCACAAGGATATGCTTTTGTTGGAGAAACTAACTTAATAATTAATGGAGGTAATTTATCAAAAATAACCGTTAGTGCGGGTGGTTCTGATGACTATGTAAATAAATCTAATGTTACTATAACGGGTGGAGATATTTTGCTTTATCAGTCTATAAATAGAGGAAAAATAAAAGAAGTTAATGTAAAAGTAACAGGTGGTAATATACAAGAATTTAATGTTGGAGCAAAATCAGATACTGCATCTAGTGGAGAATTAGATTATGCAACAATTTATTTATTAGATGGAACAATAGGAAAATTAAATGCAGGAACTGTAAAATCAGGAGCATTAGAAATTGATAAAACAAAGTACAAAGTATATCAAGTAGTATATATGACAATAACTAATAATACAATTCCAGAAGAAAAGATAATATTAGTTGATTATATATTATCTCTTAGTCCAACAGAATTAACATTATCAGAAAATTTTTCAAAACGTATTAATATAGACTTTACTACAAGTCCAGAAGGATATGAAAATTTATTTGTTGATAATGTAAAATGGAAATCTGATAATGAAGATGTTGCTACTGTTTCAGAAGAAGGATTTGTAACTGCAGTAGAGCCGGGAGATGCAAACATTACTGCATCTTGTTTTACAAAACATGAAATTGTTTCTGTAACGGTAGAAGAAAATAAAAAATCTACAACATTTTTTTGGATATCTTGGATAATAATTTTATTAGTAATATTTACAGGTACAGTTATCTTAATATTTTTCTAAAATAAATAGTTGCTTTATATTGACATTCTTGAAAAACATTGAATTATATGCTACAATAAACAATATATAATGTACAAAGAAGGTTAATATATGAGCAAACAAAAAAAATTTCAAATAATGAAAATAATAGTAACAATATTAGTATTAGCAGTATTTATAGCAATTACAGTATATTTATTTCCAATTATAAAAAGATTATCTACAACAGAAGGCCAAATAGAATTTAAAGAGCAAATAAAAACAACAGGTTGGTATGGATTTTTAATATTATTTGGGTTACAAGTAGCACAAATATTATTAGTTGTGTTACCTGGAGAACCCCTAGAAGTTTTAGCAGGAATGTGCTATGGAACAACATTTGGAACTATATTTGTATTATTCTCAACATTAGTAACAACAACTATAATATATTATTTTGTTAAAAAATATGGAAAAAAATTGTTATATCAATTCTTTAAAAAAGAAAAAATTGATAAAATAGAAGAAAGTAAAATTTTTAAAAATCAAAAATATATAGAAAGAATATTTATAATCTTATTTTTAATAACAGGAACACCTAAAGATTTATTAACATATATAGGTGCTTTATTACCAATAAAACCATTAAGATTTATATTAATTGCAACATTTTGTAGATTACCATCAATAATATCTTCAACAATAGCAGGAAGTAATATAACAGATGGAAATTGGAAAATAAGTATAGTAGTATATTTAATAACATTTGCAATTACAGCATTAGCCATGTTTATATATGATAAAATTGATAAGAATAAAATAACAAAAGAAGCATTAAAAGTATTAAAAGATTAAATATTGTATAATTAATGCATATTGTAGACATAAAAAATTAGAAAAATATTGAAAAATCAATAAAAATGTGATAAAATAATTATATGGTTATCTGATAGCCATTCAGATAGCGTAACAAGCCCAAGTCAAAACTGGATGCTGTAGCTATTGGCAGCAAAGGTACCTCCATAAAAAATACAAGACTATAAAAATCCAGTACTAAAGGGCTCCCTCCAATGCACTTATTGTGTAGCGGAGGGCTTTTTTTGTGAATTTTTTGTGAAAATTAGCACTCTATACTTGACATTGCTAAAAAATGATGTATAATTAAAGAGTAAAAAGTAAATAATACTTTTTATAAAGTGTATCAACACATAAAAAAGAAAGGAAGTAGATTAATATGATGATGATACCAAGAAGAAATGAATTTGATTTATTCAAAGAAATGTTTAGAGATCCATTTTTCACAGGAGAAGAAAGCAAAATAATGAAAACAGACATTAGAGAAACAGACGATAAATATTTAATTGATATTGACTTACCTGGATATGAAAAAGAAAACATTAAAATTGAAGTAGAAAATGGATATCTAATAGTTCAAGCAAAAACAAATACTCAAAAAGAAGAAAAAGAAAACGGAAAATTTGTAAGAAAAGAAAGATACATTGGAGAATGTTCAAGAAGTTTTTATATAGGAGATGACATTGAAATAGAAGATATTAAAGCATCATTTAAAAATGGAACATTAAAACTAGAAGTAGCAAAAAAAGAAGAAAAACCTGAAATACCAGAAAAAAAATATATAGAAATTGGAGATTAAAATTAAATAAGGAAATTGTGCGTTAATGAAAGATTTGTTTTCGTTAACGCATATTTTTTTTGTTATTTATTAAAAAACTATTGCTTTTTTTAAAATTTAAGAATAAAATAATAAAAAAATTTGGAGGAAAATTTATGAATATATTGCTAGATGCTTTTGGAGGAGATAATGCACCAGAAGCGGTAATAAAAGGAGCAGTACAAGCAATTAATAAAATAGAAGCAAATATTCTTCTTATAGGAAATGAAAATATTATAAATAAAAAAATAAAAGAAATTTATAATAAAAATAATATACAAGAAATTTCAAATAGAATAAAAATATATAATACAACAGAAATAATAACAATGGAAGATACGCCAACAGTTGCAATAAAAACAAAAAAAGACTCATCTATGGTAGTTGGATTTAATTTATTAAAAGAAGGCAAAGGAGATGTTTTTATTTCAGCAGGAAATTCAGGAGCATTACTAACAGGAGCAACATTGCTTATAGGTAGAATAAAAGGAATAGATAGGCCAGCCATGGCACCAATGTTACCTGCATATAAAAAACAAGTAATGTTAATGGACGCAGGTGCAAATACAAATTGTAAGCCAATAAATTTAATACAATTCGCACAGATGGCAAATATATATTTAAAAAATGTATATGGAATAGAAAAACCAAAAATTGGTTTATTAAATATAGGTACAGAAGAAACAAAAGGGAATGAATTAACAAAAGAAACATATATATTATTAAAAGAAAAAAGTGAAGAATATGGAATAAACTTTGTAGGGAATGTTGAAGGAAGAGATATATTTTTAGGAGAACTAGATGCAGTTATAACTGATGGATTTACAGGAAATATAGTTTTAAAAACAGTTGAAGGATTAGGAAAATTTATAAAAACATCATTAACAGAAAATCTAACAAGAAATTTATTAACAAAAATTGTTGCAGTCCCAACATTACCAGCAATTAAAAGATTTGCTAAAACAATGGATTATAAAGAATATGGTGGAGCATTATTTCTAGGAGTAAAAAGACCAGTTGTAAAAGCACACGGAAGTAGTGACGAAAAATTATTCTATTACACAATAAAACAAGCAGAAAAATTTGTAAAGACGAATATTGTAGAAAAGTTTTTTAATGAATTTGAAAAAAACTAAAAAAATCTATTGACAATTTTGAATAGATATAATACATTATACTAAACAAGAAAAGAAGAAAAAATTTATATATACAAAAGGAGGTGAACTTGTATGAGTTCAGAAGAAATATTTGAAAAAGTAAAGGCAATAATAGTAGACCAATTAGGTGTAATTGATAGTAATGTTACAAAGGAAGCATCTTTTATAGATGATTTAGGAGCAGACTCATTAGACATAGTTGAGTTAATAATGGCACTAGAAGAAGAATTCGATATGGAAATACCTGATGCAGATGCAGAAAAAATAGTAGTTGTAAATGATGTAGTTGAGTATATTAAAGATAACCAATAAATTTTTTAAAGGAATTTTATGTTTTATAAATGCAGATGGTGAATATACTATCTGCTTTATATTTTAAAAAGGAGAAAAAAGTGAAATTAGAGAATATAGAAAACGAAATAAAATATGAATTTAAGAATAAAGAACTATTAAAAAAAGCCCTTACACATAGATCTTATGCTAATGAAAATAATATTGAAAGCAATGAAAAATTAGAATTTTTGGGTGATAGCATATTAGAATTTTTAACAAGTAAATATTTATATAATACATACAAAAATTTAAAAGAGGGAGAAATGACTAAAGTTAGAGCAGCAGTTGTATGTGAAGACAGTTTATATAACATTGCAAAAAAGCATAATTTTAGTGATGTCTTATATCTAGGAAAAAGTGAAATAAAAAATAATAGTGCAACAAGAAAAGCAATATTAGCAGATAGTGTAGAAGCAGTAATTGCAGCAATATATTTAGATTCTGATTTAGAAATGGTAGAAAAATTTATAATTGAAAACTTAAAAGAGCCTATTGAAATTGCTAGTAAAAATGTTGGTATGAAAGATTATAAAACAGTTCTTCAAGAAAAATTACAAGTACATGGTGAAGTAAATATAGAATATAAATTAGTTAATGAAGTTGGTCCTGACCATAATAAAACATTTACAGTACAAGTATATTGTAATAATAATTTATTAGCAGAAGGTACAGGAAAAACTAAAAAAGGTGCACAAATGGAGGCTGCTCAAAAAGCATTATTAAAGTTAAAGTAAAATTTGGAGGAAAATATGAAGCACAAACAATATATAATACCAATATTTGTTCCACATTTAGGGTGTCCTAATGATTGTGTTTTTTGTAATCAAAAAAGTATAAGTGGGCAAATGAAGGATATTGCAGTTAAAGATGTAGTAAAAACTGTAGAAACATTTTTATCTAATTTTAAAGATAAAAAAGCAAAAACAGAAATTGCTTTTTTTGGAGGAAGTTTTACAGGTATTGATGAAGCATTACAAATAAAATTATTAGAAGTTGCAAATAAATATATAAAAGATGGAAAAGTAGATAGTATTAGAATATCAACAAGACCAGATTATATAGATAAAACAATACTAAAAAGATTAAAAAAATATCATGTAAAAACAATAGAATTAGGAGTTCAATCTTCAAATGATTATATATTAAAAAAAGCAGGAAGAGGACATAATTTTGAAGATGTGAAAAGAGCATCAAAATTAATTAGAAGATATGGATTTAATTTAGGTCATCAAATGATGGTAGGATTACCTGAAAGTAATAAACTTGATGAATTAAATACAGCAAAAGATTTAATAAAACTAAAACCTAAAATGATTAGAATATATCCAGTGTTGGTGTTAAAAAATACAAAATTAGAAAAAGAATATTATTCAGGAGAATATGAACCTTTATCTATAGAACAAGCAGTTGAGAGATGTAAAGAATTAGTATATATGTTTAGTAAGAAAAGAATAGATATAATAAGAATTGGTCTTCAAAATACAGATATAATAACAGAGCCGGGAAAAGAAGAAAGTGAAGTAATAGCAGGGCCATACCACCCAGCATTTGGGGAGCTTGTTATGGATGGTATTTGGTATGATAATATTGTTGAAAAAATAAAAAAAGTTAATGTTAAAGTAAAAGAAGTAGAAATAGAAGTAAATCCTCAAAATATTAATAATGTTGTAGGTCATAAAAAGATAAATACTACAAAATTAAAAGAAATGTATAATGTTGATATTAAAATAAAAGGCAATTCTAAAATAAAGTTAGGAAAATTTAATTTAAAAATTCTAAAAACTTATTTAGATTAAATTTAATATTGTATAAAAAAGGCTGTATTAGTAAAAAATACTAATATAGTCTTTTTATTGTATAGGAAAAAGACTTTTCTTTGAAAGGAATGGAAATATCTAAATGGGTAAAAAAGTTAAAAAATATATAATAGAATTAATACAATTATTTATTGGCTCATTATTAATGGCAATGGGTGTTGCATTATTTTTAGTACCAAATAAATTATCTTCTGGTGGCTTTTCTGGTATAGCAACTATATTTTATTATTTATTGAATTGGAAAGTAGGTACAGTAATTTTTATTTTAAATGTGCCATTATTTATATTTGCATATTTTAAAATTGGAAAGGATTTTTTTATTAAATCTATTATAGGTACAATTATTTTATCTATTGGAATAGATTTATTTGAAATGATTCAACCACTTACAACAGATAGATTTTTAGGTTGTATTTTTGGTGGAATTATTAATGGTATTGGGAATTCGTTAGTTTTAAGAGTTAATGGTTCAACTGGCGGAACAGAAGTTGTAACGGGAATTATAAGGGCATATAATAAAAAATTAAGAACAAGTAGTATAATTGGTATTTTTGATATTGCAGTTGTTGCTTTAAATGTTATATTTTTTAAACAATTTGAAATAGGTTTATATTCTGCAATAGCCATTTATATGTCAACAAAAATGGTAGATTTAATATTTGAAGGAACAAATTTTACAAAAATGATATTTATAATTTCTAACAAAAGTGAAGAAATTTCAAATAAAATAGAAAAAGAAATTGAAAGAGGTATTACAGGAATTTATTCTAAGGGAATGTATACAAATAAAGATAAAATGATGCTTTTATGTGTTGCTTCAAGAAATGAAGTTATAAAAATTAGACAAATTATATATAAAGTAGATTCTAATGCATTTATTATTATTTCTAATGCTAGAGAGGTTTTCGGACAGGGATTTAAAGAAGAAGAAATAATTTCGTAAAAAAACACCAAAAGTTTATTTACTTTTGGCGTTCTGTTACATAATTTTTAGATGTTAATAATCGTAGTTTTTTAAATAATATAGAAAATATATTTTTCTTTTCTACTATTAATGATGTAGTAATATTTCCTAATTCTTCATATTTTTCTTCTAATTTTTTCATCATATCAAGATAATAATTATTAAAAAATGTATAACCATCATTTGTTCCAATTAAGTTTTTGTATAAAAATAATTTATTTCTAAAATTTTCGATACATTTTGGAGTTGTTAATGTTGTATAATATTTATTAAAATAACTTGATATTATTAAATTTTGTGTTTCAAAAAATCGTTTTGCTATTGTATTCTTTAATTTATTAACTTTTTTAGATATTTTAGAAATCTTTTTTATATTATCTTCAGTGTTTGCTAATAAATTGGTGTACATTGTAAGTTCATCTTCTAAATATACTATTGAATCTATATTTTTTTGTATAGTATAGAAAATATCTGTACTTGTTAATGATATAAATTTTTCTTTAAAAGAATCATTTCCGTAAAGAGTACTGTTGAATAATATGTCTTCTCCTGTAACATAAGATAATTGCTTAACTAAGTTACATTGTAAAGGATAATAAGATGGGCTAATTGTAGGAAATTCAATACCATAGTATTTTACAGTATCTATTTTACTATCTACGCAAATTGAAGACATTAATTGTACGGCTGCTTCATTTACACCCATACCACATAAAGTAGAACTTGAAAAATCACATAAACCTAATCTTACTAATTTATTTTTTTTATCTGTACTTTGTTGAATATAGTGTATACATTCATGTATTGCTAATTTTTGTATATCTTCAATTTCTAATGTATCACTAAAGTATATTGTCGAATTTTTATAAAAGAATTTAGCAAGTGATGCACTTGGTGGCATTTTTGCAATGCACATATTTAATCTAGATAGTTCTATGAATAGTTCATTTAAATTTAGATTTTGTTCAGGAAATTTAGAACATAAATTTTCTGCAACATATCTTGCTATTGAATTAACTTGTAAAGTATCTAATGTTTTTGTAACAACAATTCCTTCTTTTTTTAATTCTGATTCTATACTCATATGTGATTTATCCTTTCTTTTGATTTTTATTAATTATACTATATTAATAAGAAAAATTGTATTTCAATAATATTAAATTTGTATTACAAAAATGTTACAATATTACTTCTTTTAAATTGTCAAAATATGTCAAATAATGTCGAAAAGTTTTTGTTGACAAATAAAGAATTTTGTAGTATAAATATAGCAATGTAATTTAAAGAAACAATTTTATTTATTAAACAGAAATTTTTATAAAAATTTAAAACTAAGGTTAATTACCTTAAATTAATTCAATATACAATATTGTAAAAAAGCAACTTAGGTAATAACAAAATAAAGTCAAAGGCATTTCGCCTAGATTAATCAATTTTTAATTAAGAAAAAACAAAAAGAGAAAGGAGGTATAATTTAATTTTTTAATTAAGTAAATTGTACTTTAAAAAGCATTATAAAAATTTAATTCTATTAAAACCCAAAATTTAAAATAAAAAAGGAGAGTGAAATATAAATATGTATTCTCGAAAATACATAGACATTATTACATTAGTAGTAGTAACAATTATATTACTATTAATTAACTTATATCAATTTCAAACAAAAAGTAATATAGAAAAAGTTTTAAATCAAACTCAAACAATAGCTGAGATGGACATTATACAAGATGAACCTATTGAAAATGAAATAAAAAATTCATTATTAGAAAATGTTATAAAAAATGAGACAATAGAAAAGTCTGAAGATTTTGAACCAGTTCCTGTACCATATCCATCAAATTGGTCAATTTTAATACCAAAAATAGATTTAATAGCACCAGTAAGAGAAGGGACAACAGATGAAATTTTAAATAAATATGTAGGACATTTTACAGAAAGTCCAACTGAAAATGGAAATATATGTTTAGCGGCACATAATAGAGGTTATGAAGAAAACTATTTTGAAAATTTAAAAAAATTATTATTAAATGATGTAATAATTTATAGATATGATAATTTAGAAAGAAAATATGCAGTTAGTAATATAACTATTATAAAAGAAACAGATTGGTCTTATATAGAAAGTTCAAATGATAATATACTAACATTAATAACTTGTATAGAAGATGAACCTGAATATAGATTATGTGTACAAGCTAAAGAAATAAAATAAAAGAAAAGAGGTAAATTTATGAAAAAACAAATTAATAAAAAAATAATAATAACTACATTTATATTAATGATTTTAATATCAAATATAATGCCAATAAGTAATGCGGCAAGATTAAGTGGAGAAGTAAATATTTATTTTAAATCTTTTAGTAAGGAACTAATAAAATATCAAGATAAAAATTTATCATTGCTTATGCATGTATATAGGAATAATGATGGAGTAGAATATGAAGCATATAATGCATTATATCCTACATATGGATTTAATAATACAACTGATGAAGAACTTTTAGATGAAAATAGTTATATTTGGAAGGTAGTTGCAAATGGCTTTCCAAATAAAACAAAAGAAGAATTGGGATGTAATACTTATGAAGAAGCATTTACAGCAACACAAATTGCAATATATTGTGCTTATTGTGGACATTTAAGAAGTGACTATACAATGATAGACGGAAGTGAGGCTTCAGAAAGAGTTTATAATGCTTTTATAAATATTTTAGACAATGCTATGAATAACACTGTAAATACAGATAAAAATACAGTTGTAAAACTAATAAATAATCAAAATGAATGGCAAATTGATGATGAAAATAAAACTGTATATAAAACTTATAAAGTAAAAGCAAATTTTGAAATGGAAAACTATAATGTAGAAGTATTAAATTTTAAAAATGTTAAAATTACTGATGAACAAAACAATATAAAGACTACATTTAATAAAGAAGAAGTATTTAAAATTTCATTACCTATGAATGAATTAAATAATGATGGAGAATTTGATATAAAAATAACAACAGATATAAAAACAATGCCAATATATTTAGGAACATCTAGCTCAAATAAATATATTTTAACAGCCCCAAAATACGAAAAAAAAGAAGATATATTTACACAAAATTATCAAGAAAATTTAACATCTATAAATGTAAAAATTCAAGAATTAGATACAAAAATTGGAATTGAAAATGCGCAAATTAAGTTATTAGATAGTAATAAGCAATTAATTTCTAATTTAACAACAAATGAACAAGGAAAAATATTTATTGAACACTTATTACCAGGTAAATATTATATAGAACAAAGTACAACAGAAGATGGATATAATACATATAAAAAACAAATAGAATTAGATATGGATTATAATAAAGTTGTAACTTTAACTATAAATAATTCAAAAATAAATATACAAAACTTTTTCCATAAAGAAGAAAATATAGAAATACAAGAAGAAATTGTAGAAAAAAATTATGATAATGAAATAACAGATAAAAATATAAATAATAAAACAGATATAACTAATGAAAATAATACACATAATTCATATACAGAAAATAATAATACTACAGAAACAAATAAAAACAATACAAATAACAATACAAATGTAAATAATAAAACAGATGTAACCAATGAAAACAACACAAATAACTCATATACAGAAAATAACAATACAACAGAGAAAAATCAAAATAATAATAATACAAATACAAATGTAAATAATACAACAAATAAAAACAATACAAATAATAATACGAACGTAAATAATAAAACAAATGTAACTAATGAAAACAACACACATAATTCATATACAGAAAATAATACTACTACAGAAACAAATAAAAATAATAACAACGCAAACGCAAACATAAATAATAACACTAATAAAAATGGCACAAATAATAAAAATACAACTTATTTAAGTGAAAATACAAGTACAAAAAATCAAGGTAATGTTAATACATATTATACAAATACTGAAAATGTAAAAAAATTACCTAAAACAGGAATGTAAGAAAATCTTTAAAATATTTGACATATGCGATTATAAAATATATAATAATTAATATTAGAAGGGTAGGAGCTAAACTACCCTTGAAATAAAATGAAATATGGAAGGAAATAAAAAAATGAAAAAAAGAAAATTCATATTTATTATTATTTTATTAATTATTATAGGAGTTATAGTAATATTTAGGCAAACTCAAGAAAATAAAAAAAGACAATATTCTGTAGAGCAAATAACAGAATACAAATATTTTCAATTATATGAAAATAACAAAATGGGAGTAATAAATACTAATGGACAAACTATAATAGAACCAATATATGATAGTATTCAAATACCTAATCCATCTAAAGATATATTTATATGTTTGTATGACTACAATGCTCAAACAGAAGAATATAAAACAAAGGTGTTAAATGAAAAAAATGAAGAAATATATACTAAATTTCAAAATGTAACATCAATACCACTTAATGGAATAGCAAGTGAAATTCCTTATGAAAAAAATGTGTTAATGTTTGAAAAAAACGGAAAATATGGAGTAATCAATTTTGATGGAAAAGTTGTAGTAAAACCAATATATGATGAAATTCAAAGTTTAACATATAAAGAAGGAGAATTACTAGTAAAAAAAGATAATAAATGTGGTGTTGTAAACACAAAAGGTGCAATTATAATAAAACCAGAATATGATACTATTGTAGCAGACAACTATTATATTGAAAAAGAAAAATACAAATTTTCAGGTTACATTGTAAGTAAAAAAATAGATGAAAATTATAATTATGGATATATAAAATATGATGGAAAAATTTTATTAAAACCAGAATATACAAATATATCAAGAATTATAGACATAGAAGATAATGAAAATATATATTTAATAGCACAAAATAAATCAAAAACAGGATTAATTAAAAATAAAGAAATATTAGTAGATTTTAATTATAAAGAATTACAATATAATAAAGAAAATAATGTATTATTAGCTAAGAAAAATGCAAAATTAGGAATATTAAACTTACAAGGACAAGAAATATTACCATTAAAATATGATGATTTATCTATTAATGGCGAATATGTTTATACAAAAAATGAAGATGAAGAAAAATATTTTGATATAAAAGGAAATGAAATTCAAGATAATACTTATAAAAATATATATAATATAGATAATGGAAAGTATTATTTAACTATTGATGAAAATTCTTTATATGGAATATTAGATAGAAATAAACAAGTATTAGTAGAAAATACTTATTCATATTTAGAGTATTTATTTGATGATTATTTTATAGCAAGCAATAATGACCTTGGCATAATTAATTCAAATGGGGAAGTTGTATTAGATTTTAAATATAATATTATTAGTAATATTGAAGATAGTAATGTAGTACAGGCTAAAATAGTTAAAGATAATACTGTAGAAGTATTTTCAAAAGAGCTTAAATCTATAGGAATTTTTGAAGATGCTAATATAAAACAAAAAGAAAATTATATAGAAGTAAATAGCAAAAATAATACAACATATATAGATTTAAACGGAAAAATATTAGAAAGTACAGAGGTATTTAAAAATAATAATTTATTTTCAATAGAAGAAAATGGCAAATATGGTTTTAAAGATAAAAATGGAAATATAGTTGTAAATTGTGTATATGATGAAGTAACAGAATTTAATGAATATGGCTTTGCTGGAATAAAACAAGATGGAAAATGGGGAGTAATAGATCAAAATAAAAATATAATATTAGAACCAACTTATGAATTTGAAAATGAAAGTACAAAACCATTTTTTATAGATAAATATTATAGAGTTTTCTATGGATATGGCAGTATATATTACACAACAAAAGAATAGTTTAAAAGGAGAAATATATGTATAAAGAATTTGGTATTAGTGAAAAATTAGAAAATCTTGCAATAGAAACACAAAAAGAAATAGAAGATATATTTAGTAAAATTAATAAAACATGTGAATATAATAGTTTAAAAGTTTTAAAAGCTTTTCAAAAAAATAATGTTTCAGAAATGCATTTTAACTCTACAACTGGATATGGGTATGGAGATATAGGAAGAGAATGTATAGAAAATATATTTTCAGATATTTTAAAAGCAGAAGATTGTTTAGTTAGAAATCAATTTATTTCAGGAACTCACGCACTTACAGTAACCTTATTTGCACTTTTAAGACCTGGAGACACATTGCTTAGTATTAATGGAAAACCTTATGATACCTTAGATTCTGTAATAGGTATAGAAGAAAATAAAAGTTCATTAAAATCATTTGGAATAAAATATGAGCAAATAGATTTAGTTAATGATGAATTTGATTATGCTAAAATAGAAGAAAGAGTAAAAAAAGGTGGAATTAAATTAATAGAAATTCAACGTTCAAGAGGTTATGATAATCGTAGTAGTATATCAATTGAAAGAGTTGAAAAAGTAGTAAAATTAATTAAAAATATTAATAAAGAAATTATAATTATGGTAGATAACTGTTACTGTGAATTTGTTGGAGAAAAAGAGCCTTTGGAAGTAGGTGCAGATATAATAGTAGGTTCACTTATAAAAAATTTAGGTGGAGGAATTGCACAAAATGGAGCATACATAGCAGGTAAAAAAGAATTGGTAGAACTTGCAGCAGAAAGACTAACTTCTCCAGGACAGGGTAAAGAAGTAGGACCTTCATTAGGTGCAAATAAATCAATATTACAAGGAATATATATGGCACCAAGTGTTGTGACAAGTAGTTTAAAAACAGCAGTATTTGCAAGTAAAATGTTAGAAAAAATAGGTTATAAAGTTTTTCCAAAATATGATGAAGAAAGGGTAGATATTGTACAAACAATAGAATTTGGAAATGCGCAAGACTTAATAAAATATTGTCAAGGAATTCAAATGGGATCTGCAATAGATTCTTCATCAATTCCAGAACCTTGGGATATGCCGGGTTATAATGATAAAATAATTATGGCAAGTGGAAGTTTTACACAAGGTTCTTCAATAGAATTAAGTTGTGATGGACCAATAAGACCACCATATATTGCATTTATGCAAGGTGGCTTAACTTATGAATATGGAAAATTAGGAGTTTTAAAAGCAATACAAAACATACTTAAATAAGGAAAGGAAAATAAAAAATGAAAACGATAATTGTTGGTCGGTGGACCAGCAGGAATGATGGCTGCAATTTCATCAGCAGAATTAGGAAATGATGTTACTATTTTAGAAAAAATGAATTCTTTAGGAAGAAAACTACTTATAACAGGTAAAGGCAGATGTAATATTACAAGTAGTATAGATATAGGAGAATTTATAAATAACATACCCGGAAATGGAAAATTTCTATATAGTGCCTTTAAAAATTTTGATAATTTAGATATTATAAATTTATTAAAAGAGCAAGGTGTAGAAGTAAAAAATGAAAGAGGTAATAGAATATTTCCAATTTCAGATAAATCACAAGATGTTTTGAATGCTTTTATAAAAAAATTAAATAAGTTAAACGTAAAAATTAAAACTAATTGTAAAGTTGAAGAAATATCAATAGATAAAGAAAAAAATTGTATAAATGGAGTATATTTTACGAATTTATTAAAAAAAGAAAAAGAATTAATTTTAGCAGATAAAGTTATACTTGCAACGGGTGGAAAAAGTTATTCTAATACTGGTTCAACAGGAGATGGGTATATTATGGCTAAAAAGGTTGGACATACTGTAACAGAAATAAAACCATCATTAGTACCTTTACAAGTATATGAGAAAGCTTTATGTAAAAATTTGCAAGGTTTAAGTTTAAAAAATGTAGCAATAAAATTAATAGATATAGAAAATAATAAAAATATTTATGAAGATTTTGGAGAAATGTTATTTACACATTTTGGTGTATCAGGTCCAACAATATTAAGTGCTTCGGCGCATTTACTAAGATATAAAAATTTGAATTTATTGTTAAAAAATAAAAAAATAAAATTGGTAATAGACTTAAAACCAGCATTATCAAATGAAAAATTAGATTTAAGAATTTTAAGAGATTTTGAAGAAATGAAAAATAAAAAATTAATAAATTCATTAGATAAACTGTTACCAAAAAAATTAATATTACCTATAATACAAATATCAAAAATAGACGAAAATAAAAAGGTAAATGAAATAAAAAAAGAAGAAAGATTAAAACTTGTTCATACAATAAAAAATTTTGAAATTACAATAAGTGATTTTATGCCAATAGAAAATGCAATAATTACGGCTGGAGGAATAAATATAAAAGAAATTAATTCTTCAACAATGGAATCTAAAATAGTTAAAGGCTTATACTTTGCAGGTGAAATTATAGATGTAGATGCATATACAGGAGGTTTTAACTTACAAATTGCTTATTCTACAGGTTTTACTGCAGGTAAAAATTAAGTATAATTTTTCTATTAAAAAGGAATGAATAAATAAATGAGTGAATTAATAAGCATTGAAGAAAATGTAACAGCCGAAATAACTGAAAAAAAATCTAAATTTATTGCAAATATTTTTTATGTACAAAATGAAGAAGAAATTGAAAACATATTAAAAAGTATTAAAAAGAAATATTTTGATGCTAGGCATAATTGTTATGCTTATAGAATTATTAATAATGAAAATATAGTTCAAAGATTTAGTGATGATGGAGAACCATCACGGAACAGCAGGAAAACCAATACTTTCTATATTAGAAAAAAATAATTTTGTAAATGTATTAGTAGTAGTTACAAGATATTTTGGTGGAATATTATTAGGAACAGGAGGTTTAGTAAAGGCTTATTCTAATTCAACAATGTTAGCATTAAAGAATGCAAAATGTATTGAAATTGATTTTGGATATAAAATAAATGTTAATATAAGTTATGAAGAATTAGAAAAGTTTAAATATTTTTGCAAAATTAATTCTATAAATATTGTAGAAGAAAAATTTAGTGAAAATATAAATTTAAATATAGAAATAACTAAAGAAAAACTAGAATTATTCAAAATCTTTTGCTTGGAGAATTTTAAATCTACAAAGATAGATATATTGTCTCAAATTTATGTAAGAAAATAAAAAAAATTAAAAAAATTGAAAAAATTTCCAAAAACTATTGCAAAAAAATGGAAATTGTATTATAATTCGAATTGTAAAAATTTTACAATTTTAAAATTATAGGAGGAATAAAAGTGAAAGATAAAATATCAATATTAATAGCGGACGATAATGTCGATTTTGCTAATACATTAGCAAGTTATATTGAAAAAGAAAATGAAATGGAAGTAATAGGAATGGCAAAAGATGGAAATGAGGCGGTAGATATGGTAACAACTACTCAACCAGATATATTACTTTTAGATGTAATTATGCCACATTTAGATGGATTAGGAGTATTAGAGAAAATATATACTTCAAATATGGAAAAGAAACCATTAACAATAATGTTATCAGCAGTAGGTCAAGACAAAATAACACAAAGAGCAATTGAATTAGGTGCACAATATTATGTTGTAAAACCTTTTGACATAAATTTATTATTAAAAAGAGTAAAAGATTTAAAGAATTTTCAACCAGCACAATTTAAAAATGTAAGTGCTGCTAGTGCAAATAGAGAAATAAAAGCACCATACATAGAAATATCACCAGAAAATAAGAAAAATGAAGAAAACTTAGAAGCCTTAGTTACAAATGTTATACATGAAGTTGGAGTTCCAGCACATATTAAAGGATACCAATATTTAAGAGAAGCAATTATGATGGTAGTAAACGATATAGATATAATTAATCAAATAACGAAACAATTATATCCAGAAATAGCATTAAAATATACAACAACACCATCAAGAGTAGAAAGAGCAATTCGTCATGCAATAGAAGTAGCATGGGGAAGAGGTCAAACAGATGTAGTAGAAAGTATATTTGGTTATACTGTATCAGCAGCCAAAGGAAAACCTACAAATAGTGAGTTTATTGCAATGATTGCAGATAAGTTAAGATTAGAGTTAAAGAGTGCATAGACATTCATTGATTATAAAACCTCAATATGTTCATTAAAAATGAATATATTGAGGTTTTTATATTATAGAATTTGAATTACTTTTGATAGTATTATCATTAGTAACAACATTTTTATCTTTTAAATTAGAAGAACTATTATCCTTATTAACTGTATTCTTTGAAGTATTATTATCTACAGTATTATTCTCTACAACATTATTTTTATCAATAGAATTATCTACATTATTATTTGTAGTATTGTTATTATCGGTAGATACATTATTATTATTTGGTGTTGTATTATTTTTAGGAACTTCACTAGAATTTTTATCATTTTCCTTTGAACTATTGTAATTTTTCCAAGGATTATTTGAATTTGGATCTGTTGGGTCCCAATTACGTACAGAGTCATCTTCGTTTGCAATTTTTTGTGCAGAAGGTTTACCTAATGGACCGGGATCTGAACTACCATAAAATTCAACTTGAGTACCTTTAGCACAATTATCATATATCCATTTAGCATCTTTTACTGTTAAACGAATACAACCTGCTGAAGCAGATGTTCCTAATTTATCATATTCCAAATATTCTAATGTATCAGGAGATTGTTGTAAATAAGGTACAGAATGAAATAATATATGACCGGTTATTCTACAAGCATATTGACCATAAACATCTCCAAATAATAATCGCCAAGTATATTTATCACTCATTTTATAAACACCACTTGTAGGAGTATCACTTCCTGTTGAACAAACCATAACTTTATAAGGTACAGTATAATTACCATTTTCGTCTTTAACATATACTGTAACAGTATTTGCTTGATAATTGACTTTTATATAATATTGATTAGTAGAAGATACAGAATTATTATTGTTGTTTTCATTACTTTCTTCTGTAACTTCTTCAGTCACATTATTTTCATCTTCATTTTCTTCATTAGTCTCTGTTGCGTCTACTACAGGATCTTCTTCTTTGATTTCATTATTTTCAATATAAGGTTCTACATTTGATACCATATTAGTTGATGAATGTCTATATCTAATAAACAATATAACACATATTGCAATTATTAATAATACAATATTTATTAAAATTATAATTAAAGGTATATTTTTTTTCATAATTCTACAAAATCCCCCTATAAAAACATTATATAATAATATTAATCATTTTGCAATATGAATATTTTTTTATAAATAAATCAAAATAATTATAAATAGATATTGCTTAAATGGAGGGATATATGAATAAAAAAACAATATTAATAACAGGAGCAGGGAGTGGCTTAGGAAAAGAAGCGGCAATAGCACTTGCTAAAAGAGGTCATAAAGTAATTGCTACAACACACTATGAAAATGAGGCAAAAGAGATTCAAGAAAAAGCAGAAAAAGAAAATTTAGATATAATATCATTTAAATTAGATATTTTAGAAGAGCAAGATAGATTAGAAGTTTTAAAATATGATATAGATGTATTTATTGCAAATGCTGCAATAGGAGATTCAGGGTGCGTAGCAGAGGTATTTGTTAGTAGAATAGAAGAAGTTTTTAATACAAATGTATTTTCAAATATAAAATTAGTTCAAATTGTTATTGCACAAATGATAAAAAACAAAAAAAGGGGAAGAGTTATATTTTTATCTTCATTAGCAGGAAGAATACCAATGCCTTTTTTATCTCCATATTGTGCATCAAAAGCAGCAATAGAAGTTTTTGCAACTTGTTTAAGAAATGAACTGAAATTATTAAAAGATGTAAATATAGAAATAGGAGTAATAGAACCGGGTGCTTATGCAACAGGATTTAATAAAGAAAATAATGAAAAAAAATATACTTGGATGAAGGAAGATTCATATTTTATAAAAATTGTAGATAAAATTCAATATTATGAAGAAAAAATATGGAATTTTATTGAAATGAAACCTTATACATCAATAATAAAAAGATATATAAAAGTAGTAGAAACAAAAAAATTAAAACATAGATATTCAGCACCAATAATTCAAACATTTTTTGTACAATTAGGAAGAATGATAGGAATGTAAGAAAAAAAGCCCAATAATTGGGGCTTTTTAAAATATTATCTCTTACTAAATTGTGGTGCTTTTCTTGCTTTTTTAAGACCGTATTTTTTTCTTTCCTTCATTCTAGAATCTCTAGTTAAGAAACCATTAGATTTTAGAATTGGTCTATATTCGCTATTTGCTTCTAATAATGCTCTTGAAATACCATGTCTAATTGCACCTGCTTGACCAGTATAACCACCACCAGTAACCTTACAAATAACATCATATTTACTTAAAGTATTTGTTGCAACTAAAGGTTGTTTAACAATAACCTTTAAAGTTTCAATTCCTAAATACTCATTTATATCCATTCCATTAATTGTAATAACACCAGTTCCTTCAACTAATCTAACTCTAGCAATAGAACTTTTTCTTCTACCTGTACCATAAAATACTATTTTTTCTGATTTTGATTTAGGCATTTATATTTCCTCCTTAAAAATTCCATATTTCTGGTTTTTGTGCTTGATTTTCATGTTCGCTACCAGCATATAATCTTAATTTCTTTATTGATTGTCTTCCTAAACTATTGTGTGGAAGCATTCCTTTTATAGCAAGCATTAATGCTTTTTCAGGATTATTATTTATCATATCTTTGGCAGCGATTTCTTTCATACCACCAATATATCCTGAATGATGTCTATACATTTTTTGATTCATTTTGTTTCCAGTTAAGATAACTTGGCTACAATTAATGATAATAACATGATCACCAACATCTAAATTTGGTGTAAAAGTTGGTTTATGTTTTCCTCTTAATAATTTAGCAGCTTCAGTAGCAACTCTACCAAGAGGTTTGTTTGCTGCATCAATTATATACCATTTTCTTTCAATTTCATTTTTCTTTACACTATATGTAGTATTATTCATGGTAATAAATACCCTCCATTTCATTAAATAAATTTATTATGAATATAATACAAACTACCGGGGAGAAGTTTATATTTATCTCATAAAATATATAATACTTAACTATTTTATTATAAAAAATAAAAAAAGTCAAGATATTTTAAAAAAAAGTATTGACTTTTAACGAAAAATGAGTTAATATAAATATACTTTAATTAAGAAGAAGTCGTCCACTTCTCACCTTATCTAATAGAAAAAGGTTAATATTATACAAATTTATATAAATAAATAATGTAATATTATGGTGGATTGGCTTTTAAAAAGTCAATTTTTTTTTGGAGGTGTTTTAATATAAAACAAGAACAACTAATCAATGAACAAATAAGATTAAAAGAGGTTCAAGTTATAAGCGAAACAGGAGAAAAATTAGGAAAAATGGATTCTAGAAAGGCATTAGATATAGCAATAGAAAAAAATTTAGATCTAGTTTTAGTTGCTCCTAATGGAAATCCACCAGTTTGCAAAATAATGAATTACGGAAAATACAAATTTGAACAAGCAAAAAAAGAAAAAGAAGCAAAGAAAAAACAAAAAGTAACAGAATTAAAAGAATTAAGAATTACGCCAAATACAGAAGAACACGATTTTAATTTTAAAGCAAAAAATGCTAGAAAGTTTTTACAAGATGGTTGCAAAGTAAAAATAACAGTTAGATTTAGAGGTAGAGAATTAAATTATGTGAAATTAGGAGAAGACATATTAAATAAGTTTATAGAAGAACTTTCAGATATTGCTACTCCAGATAAAAAACCTGTATTAGAAGGTAAAAATATGTTCATAATACTACAAAACAAATAAGTTTTGGTATTAATATAAATAAAAATATTTATAGAAAGGGTGTAAAACAATGGCAAAATTAAAAACAAACAAAGCAGCAAAAAAAAGATATAGTTTAACTGCTACTGGAAAAGTTAAAAGAACAAAATCAAATAGAAGACATCTTTTAGCAAATAAAACTAAGAGACAAAGAAAACAAGGTAAAATTCAAAATGCTTACCTAGATAAAACATGTGAATCAACAGTAAAAAAATTATTACCTTATGGTAACTAAATAATATAAGAAAGGGAGAATAAAAAATGGCAAGAGTAAAATCAGCGACAATAACTCGCAAAAAACATAAAAAAGTATTAAAACAAGCAAAAGGATATTATGGAGCAAAACATTATAGATTTAGAATGGCTAAACAAGCAGTTATGAAATCTGGAATGTATGCTTATATCGGAAGAAAAGATAAAAAAAGCAATTTTAGAAAATTATGGATAACAAGAATAAATGCTGCTGCAAGAATGAATGGATTAACATATAGCAAACTTATAGCAGGATTAAAAAAAGCAAATGTAACAATAAATAGAAAAATGCTTGCTGAAATAGCAGTAACAGATGCAAATGCATTTGCAAAAATAGCTGAAATTGCAAAAAATGCTTAAAATTGAAAATTATAAAAAAAAATTTAGACTATTATTAAATATACTTTCAGAAGCCTATTTTTTGTAGTATTTTTATTCAAAATAAATCTTACAGGCTCACGGGTATTCCGCAGCCTCAAAGGGCTGTAAGATTTATTTTTCAAAAAATATACAAAAAGGCTTCTGGTGTAAATTTATCTAAAATAGTCTAAATTTTTTTTTTATTGTTTTTTCATTTTAGGTTTAGAAATTAATGAAGCAATATAACCGAAGAATACAGCAGCAGCAATACCACCAGCACTTGCTTTAACTCCACCTATAAATGCACCAACTAAACCATATTCTTGAACTCCTTCAATAGCACCTTTGGCAAGATTATAACCAAAACCAGTTAGCGGTACAGTGGCACCAGCACCTGCAAAATCTACTAAATATTTATAAATTCCGTAGACCGCCTAAAATAGCACCTGCTGTAACATAAATAACTAAAATTCTAGCAGGAGTTAATTTCGTTTTATCAATTAATATTTGACCAATAACACAAATTACACCACCAATAACAAAGCACCATAATAATTGCATCCAGTCAATCGAATTAAAAAATTCCATAAAAACCTCCATTACATTTCAATACTTACGGCATGAGCAATACCTGGGATAGTTTCGCCTTGTTGATTTGTTGTAGAATTAGTTAATGCACCTGTAGCAATTAATAGAATTTTATTTAATTTTTTATTTTTTAATTGATTAAATAAAAATCCAGAAAAAACACTAGCACAACATGCACAACCACTACCACCAGAGTGAGTATCTTGTTTTTCTTTATCAAAAATTAAAACACCACAATCATTATAATTAGATTTTATATTATATCCTTCAGTTTGAGCCATTTCTATTAAAATTTCTTTACCAATATGACCTAGATCACCAGTAAAAATTCCATCATAATAACTTGGATTACGACCTGTATCTTTAAAATGAGTAAGTAAAGTATCTAAGGCAGCAGGAGCCATTGCAGCACCCATATTATTAGCATCTTTTATACCCATATCTACTATTTTGCCTGGCGTAATATGAGTTATATATGGACCAGTTCCGCTTTTAGAAAGTATTGCAGCACCAGCACCCGTAACTGTCCACTGAGCACTTGGTGGCCTTTGATTTCCTAATTCTAGTGGAAATCTAAATTGCTTTTCAGCACTACAAAAGTGACTTGAAGCAGCACATAATGTATAATTTGCGGCTCCACCTTCAACAAATATAGAGCCTAAACATAATGCTTCAACAAAAGTTGAACAAGCACCAAAAATACCAAAAAAGGGTATATTAGATTCTCTTAGCCCAAAACTAGAGGAAATACATTGATTAAGTAAATCACCGGCAAAACAAAAATCTATTTTATCACTAGAGATACCTGATTTAGCAATAACAGAATTTACAGTTTCTTTTATAATTTTACTTTCTGCTTTTTCCCAAGTTTTTTCTCCCCAAAATTCATCTTCTAAACATTTATCAAAATATTTGCAAAGAGGACCATCAGCTTCTTTAGGTCCTACTATACAAGCAGTATCTAGAATTGTAGGAGGAGCATCAAATTTTATAGTTTGTGCACCAATTTTTTGCATATAAATCATTCCTTTCGTAATATATAAAAATTATACAAGAGTAATACTTTGAGTATTAAAAATTAGATATACAATACCAACTAATATAGAAGCAGAAATACCAAATACTAAAACTGGCCCTGCAACTGTAAACATTTTTCCACCAACACCCATAACATATCCTTCAGATTTATATTCCATTGCAGGAGAAACTATAGAATTAGCAAAACCAGTAATAGGGATAAGAGAACCTGCACCTGCAAATTTACCAATTTTATTAAATAAATTAAGACCTGTTAGAAATGCACTAATACCAATTAATATAATTGATACAATGGTTCCAGAAATTTGAGTATCAAAACCTCTAGTTTTACAAAAATCCAAAATAATTTGACCGATAGAACAAATTAATCCACCAACCCAAAAAGCATTAAAACAATTTTTTAAAATAGGTGAATTAGGAGATTTTTTATCTACATAATTTTGATATTGTTTAACACTTTCAATTTTATCCATATTTTAAATCATTCCTTTCATCATTAATTATTCTCTGTTTTTGTCAATAACAAAAGATAAATCTAAATCAACTAAATATTCCGTAATTTTGTCATTGCTAATTTTGGCTCTTTGCTCTAAAATTTTTACAGAAGATAAATTATTAATAGTTTTTGAAGCTTCTGCAATAGTTTGAACAATAGCATCTTTCCAAGATGTGCCTGAAGAACCAGTAACAATAATATGTTTTTCAGTATTCATATAAAACCTCCATTCAAGCAACGTATGCTGCTTTAACAATATTTTTTAAATTAAATTTCAATAAATATATTAACCAAAATAAGAAAATTTATACAAAATTTATTAAATATTACAGTTTTATTACATTTATATTACATTTTGATTAAAGCTATTGACTTTTTATAAAAAATAGATAAAATAATTATATAAAATGAATTTATTTAGAATTTTATGGAAGAAAAAATAAAAAATTCAAGTATTAAAAAATGATATTTGCAAAATATAAATAAAAAGAAAATTTTTAAAAAAAGGAGAAAAAAATGTCAACTTGTTTAGGAATATATATAGAAAATAACTTAATAAAATATGCAAAATTATCAAAAGAAAATGAAATAATAAAAGTTGAAGCATTTAATATGAAATTTTACGATAATCTAGAAGAAACAATACAACAAATTATTTCAGAAACATATAGTTATAGAATTCCAATAAGTATTAATTTATCTGATGAAAGTTATAATTATTTTAAAGTATTTAATTTACTAAACAAAAAGGACATTAAAGATTTAATACAAACTGAATTCGAATCTATATGCTATGAAAGAGGAGTAAACAAAGAAGGATTTGAAACTAGATATATATTAGTAAACGACTTAGAAAATAAAGAAAAAATAAAAGCAATACACATTTCTGCAAATAAAGCAGGAATAGCAAGAAGATTAAATAGATTAGAAAAAAATAAAATAGCAGCAATTACACCAATGGGAATTAGCATAACAAATTTATTGCAATTTAATGACAATGAAAATGTATTAAT
Source organism: uncultured Clostridia bacterium (assembly GCA_947625545.1). GTDB lineage: Bacteria > Bacillota > Clostridia > TANB77 > CAG-508 > CANRES01. The sequence goes on along the minus strand of CANQOW010000005.1, from coordinate 11,841 downwards.
AGTTAATATTGAAGATAAAACAACAGTTACAACGGTAATAGATAAAAATATATATAATGTAGATATATTTGAAGAAGGTACAGACCAAATATTAGAAAAAATAAATTCTAAAGAAAATTCTTTTACAAAAGCATATGAAATTTGTAAAAGTACAACATTATATACTGGAAAAAATGATGACTTAATAATGGAAGAAAATGATTATTTGGATGAAATAATGCCTACATTATATGAAATAGCAGGAAAGGTTAGAAAAATAATAAATGAAAGCGTAAATAAAATTGATAAAGTATATATCACAGGTACAGCATCTGCTATAAATAATATAGACATATATTTTCAAGATTATTTAAATGATACAAAATGTGAAATTTTAAAACCATACTTTTTAAATAATTTAGCAACTAGTGTTAATGTCAAAGATTATATAGAAGTAAATTCAGCTATTGCTTTAGCATTACAAGGTTTAGGAGAAGGAATAAAAGGAGTAGATTTTAAAAATCATTCTAAATTTGAGTCTTTATCTGATTTGATGAATATGGAAATAGGTGGCAGTAAAAATAAAGATATTAAATCAAATGGAAAAGAAAAAAAGAAATTTAATTTTAAAATTGATTTAGATTTTAAACAAAGATTATCTGGAACAGAAAAAGCATTATTAAGAACAATAAGTGGTGTAATTGTTGCAATAGTTGTATATATAGTAGGCACAAATATTACAAATAATGCAATCAATCAAAAAAAGGATGAAGTGCAAGTTGCTACTACTGCTCAAAGACAGCAAATTTCTAGTATACAATCAGATAAATCAAAAATAGATGCTAAAACAGCAGATTATTCTAAAATGATTAGCAACTTAGAAACAATAAATCAAACTATAGCAACAAATTCAAAATATAAAAATGCAATACCTACATTATTAAATCAAATAATGTATGTAATACCAAAGAATGTACAACTAACATCAATTAAGAATACAGAAGGAACACATATAGTAATAGACGCAGAAGCAAAACAATATGAACAATTAGGCTATTTTAAAGCAATATTAAAAACAGAAAATATATTATCAAATGTTGTTTCAAATAATGCAGTAAAAGAAAATGGTGTTATTAAAGTTACAATAGAAGGAGATATAGTATGAGAAAATTTTTGATTTTTGTACTCTTATTAATATTAGTTATATTAGCATATTTTATGGTTACAGATGGAATAACTATTAAAGATTTTCATGTATTATCTTGGAAGGAGATTCAAACTAATAATGAACAATTAGACCAGAATATAGAAAATCTTGATAAATTAATAACAGTAACATTTAAAAATGAACAATCTAATCTTAATGAAAGTTATAAACAATTATTAATTAAGAAAAATGAATATGCAGATTTAGTATTATATAGCTCTGAAACAGATATAGAAAAAGCAACTAGAACAGAAATGTATGAAACCGAATTTTTATGGACAAAATTAGGAAATTATGCAACAAAAAATAATGGTATAGATATGAAAATAGATGTTGTAAAAGGAAGCAGTGGAGAAGAAAATGTTTATAATTTAAACTTTACACTAGTTGGAGAATATGCATATATTTCAGACTTTATATCTTCAATAGAAAATGATACAAAATTAGGATTTAGAATTAACAACTTTTTATTAGTACCAGTTGCAAGTAACTCGGATTCAGGTAATTCAAATTCACTACAAGCAACATTTACAGTAGAAAATGTTGGTATAAATTTATAATAAAATAAAAGGAGATTAAAATGGTTAAAACTGTATTTAAAGAAATAATAATTTTAATACCAATAACTTTGGCAATAGTATTTGCATCATCAGTATTATTTTATAACTATATGCCAACAAGTAAAATTGTTCCTGAAACAGTAAAATATGAAGCACAAGAAAATATCATACAAGAAATAGAAGAAAAAATTACAGAAAATGATGAAGAAGTTATAATAACATACCAAGTAGATTCAAAAGATTTAAATGTTTATGAAAAAAATAAAGACTATAACGCAGGAAATCCTAATCCATTCTCGTATTATACATTAGATACAAATGAAGATGGAAATATTGTAAATACAGATGGAAATTCAAATCAAAATAATAATAACAATAATAGTGATGGCACAATTTTCCAAACAAATGGAATTAAATAATTTAGGTTATATTTATAAAAATATAGATATATACAATAATATTAAAAGGAGGAATTTTTATGTTAAAATCTAGTAAAGGTATAACATTAGTAGCATTAGTTATTACAATAATTGTGCTATTAATTTTAGCAGGTGTTACTCTTTCAATTTTATTTAGTACTGGTATACTTGATAATGCTCAACATGCAGTAAATCTATATAATGAAAAAGCAACTCAAGAAATGGATGATACTAATAATAAATTGAATGATATAATTTACCATTATTTAGAAAATTATCATGCAACAAATGCATAATTTGTTTTTATGTAATTTTAGGCATATACATATATATGTATATGCCTGTTTTTAAAAATAACTACAAGGGAGAAGTAAATGGAAATTTTTATATACCTAATAATATTTATAATGGGAACATTTTTTGGAAGTTTTTTTACACTAGCTGTATATAGAATTCCATTAAAACAAGATATATTATATACACATTCATATTGCCCAAATTGTAAACACAAACTTACAACTCTAGATTTATTTCCAATATTTAGTTATTTGGTATTAGGTGGTAAATGCAGATATTGTGGAAAAAAAATAAGAATAAGATATTTGTTATTAGAAGTTTTTTCTGGTATTGTATTTGTATTATATGCAATGTCATTTAAATTTAATATATTATTTTTTGAAAGCCAAAAGATAATTTATTTTGCATTTGGAATTTTGTATTTTGCAAGTTTATTTTTAATAGCAGGAATAGATAAAGAAAATATAAAAATAGAAAAAGGTTTGCTAATTTATGGTTTTATATTATCAATTATATATATAATATATGTATGTACAAATTATAAAATTAATGTATATTCATATGCTATATATTTAATTTTAATGTTTGCATTTATTATTATAAATGAAATTCTTGAACATAAAGAAAAAAAGAGTAATTATGCTATATTACTTATTGCTTTATCTAGTTATATGTTAATATTTAGTAATGTTATAGGATATATAGTAACAATTATTGCCACAATAATTGCAATATTTATATACATAATAATAAATAAGTTATTAAAACAAAAAAACAAAAAAATACCAATAGCATTTTATATGTGTGTAATTAATATTATATATAATATTTTTTTAAATTATATACAATTTTATATTTTTAAGATATGAGGTCAAATATGATAGTAACATTAAAAGAAAAAATAAAACAAGAAAAAGCATTTACAGGAATAGATTTATCAATATCAGTTATGATAATAATTATTGCAGTAGCAGTAATTGCAAGTATGAGTTATAATTTATATTTAAGTGGTTCAGGAATAAAAAGAAATGTAATGGCAACAGATTATCAAATTGAAATACAAGAATTAATACAAGCAACAAAATACGAAGAAGTTACATTTAAAGATAATACTGCATTAAAAACAAAATTAGATGATCTTTTAAAAACAACAGGTACTACAAATGATACTGAAAATTCTTATACAGGACGTGTAAATAATTTTGATGTATTTGTACAAATAGAAAACTATAAAGATAAATTTGAAACAGAAGAAAATAAAGAAGATTATGTAAAAATTATAACTGTAAAAATTAGTTATAATTTAGGAAAATCAAAAAATGTTGAAACTTTAGAAATAAAAACATTAAAAACAATTAACTAAGAAAGGAATTTTAGCTTTATGAAATGTGAAAAAGGTATAACCTTAACGGCTTTGGTAATTTATGTTATTGTATTTTTATTTATAATAGGTATAGTATCAACAATAACTTCATATTTCTATAATAATTTTATAAATTTTGATGAAACAACAAAAAGTTATGCAGAAATTAATAAATTTAATATGTTCTTTTTACAAGATATTAAGAAAAAAGAAGTAGCAATTAATAATATTATAGAAACTGATGGAAAAAAGAATGGCATAGAATTATATGATTCAAACAAATATGAAACTATAGCATATAATTTTGAAAATAATTCAATTTATAGAAATGGTATATTAATATGTAAAAATATAGAGGATATGCAATTTAGTATTGAAGAAAATATAATAAGCGTATTTATACAAACACAGGGAACAGCAGGTTATACTAAAACTATAAACTATTCAATGACTTAAAAAAAATTGTTAAATTTATGTAATTATCAATAAATACTACAAAAAAATAATAAAATAAGATATAATTAATATAAGTAACAAAGGAGGAAGTAATATGGCAAGAACACAACCATTAGGAATTGAATTAGTAAGAAAAGGATTAATAACAGAAAGAGACGTAGAAAATGCATTAAATTATCAAAAAAGTAATCCAAATGAAAAAATGGGAGATATACTTAGAAAATTAAAAGTATGTGATGAAACTAAACTTATTGAGGCAATTGGAGAGATTGTTGGAGAAACTGGAATGATACTTACAAAAGAACAAATTAATATTAAAATGGAGGAATACATATCATTAGATATTGCAAAACAAAATAAAGTAATACCATTTGATATTGCTAATGGAAAAATAAAAGTTTGTTTTGCAGATACAACAAATAAAAGAAATATAGATACTATTAGACTTTTATTATTAAATAAAGGTCTAGTAATGGAAAGATATATTACATTTGAAGGAATAATAATGGATTTATTAAAAACTTTTGAAGGTACAGTAACAGAAAATATAGCAACTACAAGTGATGTTATAGCATTAGTAGATAGTATTATAAAAACTGGTATGGAAAGAAGAGCAAGTGATATTCACTTTGAACCTCTTGAAGAATATTTAAGAGTTCGTTATAGAATAGATGGACAACTTTTTACTGTTGCAGAAATTGATAAATCAAAACAACAACAAGTAATAGGTAGATTAAAAGCTATATCAAATATGCACCAAGAAAAACAAGAATCACAAGATGGTAGAATAATAATGTATCCAGATTATAACATACGTGTATCTTCACAAAGAAATGTATATGGAGAAAAATTTGTTTTAAGATTACTAAAGAAAAATACAACAATAAAAGGTTTATTTGAGTTAGGTTTCCCTAAAGACGAAAAATTGATAAAACAATGCTTTGATAAAAGAAATAGTATAACTATTATGGCAGCGCCTACTGGTGAAGGTAAAACAACATCATTATATAGTATTATAGATTATTTAAATAAACCAGAAATAAATATAACAACAGTAGAAGATCCTGTTGAAATAAGAATAAGAGGTTTAAATCAAATTGAAATAGATGCAAAAGTTTCTTTTTCAGATTCATTAAGAACTGTTTTAAGACAAGACCCAGATATAATATTAGTAGGTGAAATTAGAGACCACGAAACTGCAGAAATAGCATTTCAAGCAGGTCAAACAGGACATTATGTTTTATCTACAATACATACAATAGATTCAATAGAAGTTATAACAAGATTAAGAAAAATGGGCATATCAAATTATGATATTTCAAGTACACTTGCAACATCAGTTTCACAAAGACTTGTAAGAAGACTATGTCCTAATTGTGCAAAAGAAAGAGATTTTACAGAAGAAGAAATTGAAAAAATTCAAAGTATAGGTAAAAAATATGGTGTTGAATTTAATTTAAAAAATGCAAAAACTTATGATGCAGTTGGCTGTAAAAAGTGTAACAATGTAGGTTATTACGAAAGAATAGCAATTTTTGAAATTTTATCTATTGATGAAAATATACGTGAATTAATTTCACAAGATGCATCAACATTAAAAATAAAAGAACAAGCATTAAAAGGTTCATATAAACCAATGGTAATAGATGGAATAAATAAAGTATTATCAGGAATTACTACATTAGAAGAAATAGATAGAAAAATAAATATATTTTAATTAAGGAGGAACACTAATGATACAAATTGAAAAAATATTACAAAATGCAATAAATAAAGATGCATCTGATATACATTTAATATGTGGGTTAAAACCAATGCTCAGAATTGCAAGGGAATTGGTAGCAGAAGGAGACCATATTTTAACTGAAGAAGATATGTATGAAATATATGATTACATTGTAAAAGGAAATATAGACAAAGATAATGTATTCAAAGAAACTAAAAAATTAGATACAGCTTTAGAATTAAAAGGTATACGTTTTAGGGTTAATATTTCACTTTCTAATGACATTCCAGTTTTAACTCTAAGAATAATAAAAAATGAATTACCTAAATATGAAGAATTAGGAGTACCAGAAATAGTAAGGCGTATGACATACCAACAACAAGGTTTAATCCTTGTAACTGGTAAAACAAACTCAGGTAAAACAACAACTTTAAATGCGTTAATCAATGAAATAAATAAAACACAAAATAAAAAAATACTATCATTAGAAAACCCTATTGAATATAAACATACATCTAATAAATCAATTATAGTTCAAAAAGAAGTTGGACAAGGAAGAGATTTAAGATCATTTAGTGATGGTGTAAAAAACTCTTTAAGAGAAGACTGTGATATATTAGTAATAGGAGAGATACGTGATAGAGAAACAATGGAAGCAGGAATAGAAATGGCTGAATCTGGACACTTAGTTATAGGAACATTACATACAAAGTCTTGTGCTGAAACAATAGATAGAATGATCAACTTCTATGAAGTTAGAGACCAAGCAAGTATAAAATATTTATTATCTTCATTATTAAAATTAGTTATTTCACAAAGATTACTAACAGGAACTGATGGAAAATTAGTTTTAGTACCAGAAGTAATGGTTGTTGATAATGTAGTTTCAGGACTTATAAGAAAAGAAAAATTAAGTGTTTCTGAAATTGAAGATGCTATACAAAGTAGTTTAGAGAAAGGAAGTATAAGTTTAATAAATTCTATTGCTAGACTATTTGTAGAAGATAGAATAACATTAGACCAAGCAAAATCTCAAATAGAAGAGAAAAACTATGAAATGTTAAATAGAACAATAATGCAATTAAGAATAAAACAAGGAAGATAATTAAAAAGGAGGGAAAAAAATGCCACAATATAGATATAGAGCATTAACTTCTGCAGGAACAATTATTACAAACAGAATGGACGAGGCAAATGAACAAGTAGTAAAGGTAAAACTTAAAAGAAATGATTTAATACCTATTTATGTTAAAAAAATTGGTAAATCTAAAAGAAAAAAAGTAACAAAAAGAAATGTCTCTGAATTAAATGAAATGTTAAAAAATGTTAATACTGCGAATATCGAAAAAAACCGTCAAGAAAATAAATTGAATTTTATACAAAGAGCAAAAAAGGCTATAAATAAAGTTGAAAGAATAACCACAAGAGATATAATAATATTTACGCAAAACTTCTATTTATTGAAAAAGGCAAACTTTAATAACATACATGCTCTAAGTACGATTATAGAAAATACAGAAAATTTTGAATTACAAGAAATTTTAAAAGATATTTTAGCAGGTGTTGAGGCAGGAGAAAATATTTATACAACAATGGAATATTATTCAGATGTATTTCCGTATTTATACATAAATATGATTAAAGTTGGAGAACAATCTGGTTCGCTTACAAAATCATTAGAAGAAGCAGTAAAATATTTGGAAGACACAGATTCTTTAAACAAAAAAATAAGAAGTATTCTTGTACCAAATATTGCAATGTTTGTGGGATTAGTTATAATGTTATTTGTTGGAACATTGGTAGCAATACCAGCAATACAAAATGTATTTGATACAATAGGTACACAGGACCAATTACCTGCAATAACACTTTGGTTCTCTGGTGTTGTAGATAATTTAATTGCATATTGGTATGTACCAGTTATAATAATTACTGCTATAATAGGTGTAATATTATGGTATATTAATACTCCAAAAGGTAGATATGATTTTAATTATTTTAAATATACAATGCCTATATTTGGAAAATTAATTTATGCAATAGATTTTTCAAGATTTATTAGAGCAATGGCTTTAAACTTAGAAAATGGTATGAGAATTCAAGATGCAATACAAGTAAGTAAAAGTGTATGTAAAAATATTGTTATGTTATCAATAATTGAAGCATCAATAAATAACTTACTTATTGGACGTTCTTGGTTAGAACCATTTGAAAAAGCACGTTTTGGAACAACAATGCCTACTGAAATGTTAAAAATAGGTATGCAAACAGACTTAACTGAAATGATGCAAAAATTATTAATATATATGGAATCAGACATTGATACTCAATTAAAGAGAATTGTAAAAGTATTACCAGAAGTAACTTATGCAATAGTTGGTGTAGTATTAATATTCTTTGTATTAGTAGTATTAGTACCATGTATTCAAGTTTATATGGGTGGATTCTTATTCTCAGCATATGGATTTTAGTAATTAAAATAAAATCGGACATTAGAAAAATAATGTCCGTATTTTGTTTAATTGAGTAAGAAAAATCTGTATACAATAAAATTAATTTTCTTATTAAAATGTTAAATTAAAATTTTATTTGTTTTTGGTAGTAACAATGAAAGGAAGAAATTATGAAAATTGGAATAGACATTGGTGGAAGCCATATTGCAGTTGGGTTAATTGAGAAAAATGCAAATGTAATTATAAAAAAAGAAAAAGACATATCTTTAATAGATAAAAAAAATATTGAAGATTTTTTAATAAAAAATATTGTAAAATTTATAAATGAAATATTAGAAGAAAAGAAAATAAATATAGATAAAATAGAATTAATAGGTATTTCAGCACCTGGAACTATAAAGAACGGAAAAATAATTAAAGCTACAAATTTAAAATTAGAAAACTTTAATATTGTATCTAAATTAAAAAAATATTTTAATGTAAAAATTTCAATAAGAAATGACGGAAAAAGTGCTGCTCTTGCAGAAAAACAATATGGAGAAATGAAAAATTATAAAGATTTTGTATATATTTGTTTAGGAACAGGCATAGGTGGAGGAGTTATTATAAAAAATAAATTATTAAAACCTACTAAATTTGAAGGGGTTGAAATAGGGCATATTACAATAGAAAGAAATGGTAAAAAATGTACTTGTGGAAAAAAAGGTTGTTGGGAGCAGTATGCTTCAATGAGAGTATTAAAATCATCATTAATTAAAGAACTTAAATTAGATAAAAAAATAACGAGTTTCGATTTATTAAATATTTTAAAAGAAAAAATAGCAGATGAAAATGTAAGTAAAATAATTGATAAATACATAGAAGATTTAGCAATAGGAATAGAAAATATAATAAATATATTTGAACCAGAAGCAATATGTATAGGGGGAAGTTTTGTATTTTATAAAGATATATTATTAAGCAAATTAATAGAAAAATTAAAGAAAAGAAATGCAACATATAATAAAGTTATACCAGAAATAATGTGTGCTAAATTTAAAAATGACGCAGGTATGATTGGAGCAATTTTATAATAAATTATGCGTTAACGAAAGCATATATTTTGAAGCAAAATCTAATGTAAATTTTGTATATAGAAAAAAATAATAAAAAAAGAATAAACATAAAAATCAAGCATATTATTAATAAAAATAATATAGGAGGTTTTTATGTTTTTAGTTTTTAATAAGCAAAAAATATATTCATATATAATAGCAGTATGTACTGTAATAATGTTATTCTTTACGGCAACATTACTTACAGATGATGATTTAGAAGCAGTTGAAACTTCTGCTACATTAAGTAATAAATTGGTTCCAATATATAGTGTAGATACAAAAGAAAATAAATTATCATTAACTATGAATTGTGCTTGGAATGCAGATGATATTGATAGTATATTAGCAACATTAGATAAATATAAAATAAAAATAACATTTTTTATGGTAGGAGATTGGGTAGATAAATACCCAGAAGCAGTAAAAAAGATTAGTGATGCAGGACATGAAATTGCAAATCATTCAGACAATCATAAACATGTAAATAATTTAAGTTATGAAGATAATGTAAAAGAAATAATTAATTGTAGTGATAAAATAAAGAAAATTACAGGAAAAGCAACAACTCTATATAGAGGACCTTATGGAGAATATAATAATACAGTAGTAAAAGCAGCAAATGATAATGGCCATAAAATGATACAATGGTCAGTAGATACTTTGGACTATAATGGTTTAGATGCAGAACAAATGTGGGATAGATTAAAAAATAAAATAAATAATGGAAGTATTATATTAATGCATAATGGAACTGAAAATACTGCAAAAGCATTAGGAAGTATAATTGAAAATATTGAAAAGAAAGGTTTTAAAATAGTACCGGTTTCAGATTTAATTTACTCAGATAATTATACAATAGATGCAAATGGAGTTCAAAAGCAAAATTAATGAATAATAATAAATAAAAAAGATATAATATAAAATAAAGAACAGGAGAGAATATATAATGTTTTTTATTGGTATTATATCAAATAAAGATTATAGTAAAATAGAAACAGAATTGTATAAAAAATTAGATAAAAATGAGTATACAATTATAAATATAACAAACGAAACTATCAATTTTATAAAAAATATAAAATTTGATGCTATATTAATAATTGATGTAAATTCGTTATTACCTGAAAATAATGATATTTTAAAACAAATAATAAATAATTCAAAATATTTAGTAATAAATACAGATATTGAATATGATTTAGAAATATTAAATGATTTAGAAATAAATGTAATAACTTATGGTTTTAATTCAAAAACTACTATAACTGCATCTAGTATAAATCCAGAAAATTTGTTAGTTTGTATACAAAGAAACATAATTAATATTAATGGAAAAATTATTGAGCAACAAGATAAAAAGGTTAATATTACTGGAAAATACAATGCTAATTATATGCTAGGAATAGTGGCAATTTTAATTATTTTTGAAAAAATTTAACAAATTTAACATTTTATGTAGACAAATTAAAAATATTATGTTATAATTAAAATGTACTTAGAAAAAAAGTATAAAACACGAGCACTATGAATAGTATACAATAGATAAGTAATTAAGTAGGGAGGAAATAAAATTGAATACAAATTACACAGAAAACAACCACTTAGTATTAGTGGGAAAAATTACAAGTGAAAGAAAATTTAGTCACGAAATATATGGAGAAAGTTTTTACATATTTAATTTAGAGGTACCACGTTTAAGTGATATAACAGATATTATACCAATAACAATATCTGAAAGACTAATTGATGATGATAGAATGCAAATAGGTTCTAAAATAATTGTTAAAGGTCAATTTAGATCATATAACAGTTATGAAAATGAAAAGAACAAATTAATATTAACAGTATTTGCAAAAGACATCATATTTGAAGAAGATTTTGAAAACGAAGAAATAGTTAGTGAAGAAAATAAGAAAGTACCTGTTTCAAATGAGGTTGTACTTGCAGGATATATTTGTAAAAAACCAATATACAGACAAACACCATTTGGACGTGAAATAGCAGATATTTTATTAGCAGTAAATAGAGCATATAATAAATCAGACTACATTCCATCAATAGCATGGGGTAGAACAGCAAGATTTTGCCAAAACTTACCTACTGGAACAGAGGTTAGAATAATTGGTAGAGTTCAATCTAGAAAATACGAAAAGAAACATGATGATGGAACAGTAGAAGAAAAAGTAGCATATGAAGTCTCAATAAGCAGTTTAGAAGTTACAAATAGAGACAATGAATTTATTAAGAAAGAAGACGTAACAGCAGTAGAAGAAGCAGTATAAAA
>CANQOW010000004.1 GCA_947625545.1 uncultured Clostridia bacterium | reverse complement strand
CACACACTCACACACACACACACACACGCAATAATTCTATATTCTAAACATATTGTGTGTGTGTGTGTGTGTGTGTGTGTGTACAGTACCAACGGTTTCAAGACTTGCTATCATTTTTATTTTCCTCCTTCTTTTGTATTTTTTATTTAATTACATTCTTATTTTATACAAACTTTAATAGATTGTCAATACTAATTTTAAAAAAATAATATAATTGTAAAATCTAACTATGAATGTGTTTTCTTGTCATTTCTAATAAATTTAACTTAGAAAAACCAACTATCTGAGTTTTAGCCCTATCATTTTTCAAATTTTCTTGCAATATTTTAATAATTTCTTCCTTATTTTTTTCATCACTCATATCTATATAATCAATAATAATAATTCCACCTATATCTCTTAATCTAATTTGTTTTGCAATTTCAATACTTGCATCTTTATTAACTTTAAAAACAGTATTTTCTAAACTTTCTTTACCAACAAATTTACCTGAATTAACATCAATAGCAGTTAAAGCCTCTGTTTTATCTATAGTAATAAAACCACCACACTTTAACCAAATTTTTCTTTTTTTAGTCTCCTCTAATGTTTTATTAATATCATACATATTAAGTAAATTTTCTTCTTTAAGTTCTAATTTTGTATTTACATTTTTCATATTATCTAAAACTTCTTTTATTTCATCATAAATATCTTTAGAATTAACTATAATTCTATTTACATCTTTATCCACCATATCCAAAATCATTCTTTTACTAACATCTAAACTTTTATAAATTAAAGTTGGTTTATTTACTTTGTTATCATAATACTTTTTAATTTCATTCCACTTATTTATTAAATCTTCTATATCTTCTTTTATATCTTCTTCACTTTTATTTAATGCAGAAGTACGAATTATAGCCCCAGTCTTTTCAGGTAAATATTTTTTTACCATATTAATTAATCTAGATTTTTCATTACTATCTTCTATTTTTTGAGATATAGTTATAAAATCTTCTTTTGGCATAAATACACAAAATCTTCCCGTTAATTGAACACTTGTTACAACTCTTGCACCTTTAGAATCAATTGCATCTTTTTTTACTTGAACAATAATTTTATCTCCTATTTTCAATTTTTTTAAATCTTCTTTAGAATAATTTTTTCCTAAAATTTCTTCTAAATGTACAAAAGCATTTTTATCTTCTCCAATATCAACAAATGCAGCCTGCATGCCAACTAAAATATCTTTTATAATTGCTACATAAATATTACCCTCTAAATCTTTTTTTTCGTTATCATATTGATATTTTTCTACTAATATTCCATTAGTTAACAATAGAACACTTTTTTTATCTTTTTCTTTGTTAATTATAATTTCATTCATATAAATACATATACCTCTCTAGCATTTTTTAATTAAATTTATTCATAGCATTATCTATTCCTACTTTTATTATTTCTTCAACCGCTTTTGAAGCACTAATAATACCACTTTCTAATATTTCATAATCCTTTTTTTGAACTTTTTCTAATACATAATCTGCTAAATCTATCTGTTTTTTTGGCACTCCAATTCCTATTCTTATTCTTACAAAATCTTGAGAATGTAATTCTGAAATTACAGATTTCATACCATTATGTGTTCCTGCTCCACCTTTTTTTCTTAATTTAATTATTCCTTCTTCTATATCTAAATCGTCATAAATTACTATTAATTTATCTAATTCAATTTTATAAAAATCCATTGCTTCTCTTATTGCTTTTCCGCTTAAATTCATATAAGTTTGAGGTTTTAATAATATAACTTTTTCATTATTTATTGTTCCTAAACCATATAATGCATTAAATTTAGATTTATTAACATCTATATTATTTCTTTTTGCTAATTCATTTATTGTTGAAAATCCCATATTATGCCTAGTATATGAATATTCTGGTTCTGGGTTTCCTAAACCTACTATTAAATACATACTGCCTCCTAATTATCTAAAATTTTTTCATTTATTTGTTTTATTATTTCTTCATTATTTATAAATCCTAAAATTAACCAAAAAAATGGTGCTATTCCTATTGTACTTATATTAAAAAATGCTTGTATTAAATATGATGCTATTGATAATAAAAGTACAAACACTGCATTATTTTTAAAAGATCTCTTTACATTTTTAAATATTATAATCCCTAAAAATGTTAAATAAATTAATAATGCTGGTATTCCTAAAGTTGCTGCTATTTGCAAATATTCATTATGTGCTTTATCAACTGATGCCTGTGCTCTTACAACAAATTCATATAATTCATTATATTTTATTTCTTCATCTTCATATAAACCATATTCTAAGTTATCTGTTCCAACTCCTAAAATTGGATTTTTTAAAGTTAATTTAATAACCATATTCCATATTGCAATTCTTCCTGAACCATTTCTTTCCGTTATTCCAGTTGTTGTAATTTGTTTTATTTCATTTACCATTTTTGTACCTTTTGATTTTGTATTTTCTTTTCCAGTAAAATTTATTATAGTAAATGCTAACGAAAAAGTAATTATTATAGTTAAAAATCTAATAAAGTATTCTTTTTTTCTTTTATATAACAAGAATATTACTAAAATCATTAAACATGTAACTGCAGATAGCCAAGCGCTTCTTGCTAAACAAACTAATAAAGACATAAATAATAAAACTGCTAATAATAAATTTTGTTTTTTTCCATTTATTATATACATTGATATTAGTATTGGTAAAAATATACTTACAAAATTGCCTAAAAAATTGCTATTTCCAAATGTTCCAGAAGAACCTGAATAAATATCTTTTACAAATATTGTTGGAAATTCTATTGAAGTTATATAATACTGACATAATGATAGTACACATATTAGCATTATAACTACATACATTATTTTACAATATATACTTATATATTCTTTTTTGAAAAATTTTTTTGCTGAAAAAAATAATAATATATATGTATAAAAAGTTAACATACCCTCATATCTTGTTTTAGTACCAATAATTGATATCTTTATTTTTGAAGAAAAACAAGTACTAAAAAATATTAAGAATGCAAATATTAATAATAAAATATCTAATTTATCTATATACAATTTTTTATAATTCATTAATACAAAAATTAATAAAAAAAATCCACAAAATAATAATACGGCAATTTTAGGAATATATGAATCATCACTTATAATTCTTGGAAATATTACTAATGGAGCTAATATAGATAGTAAAATTATTGTTATACTTATTAATTTTTCTTTCATTCGTAATACCCTTTCAATCTTTTATACTTCTAAATTATTATAATATATAAAACTTATTATTTCAATTAAAATTTACATATTTTTAACTTTTTTTACAAAAATAATTGAAATATTTTGTAAAAAATGGTATAATTTTGTTAGATAAAGGGAAAAAATATCGTTTATTTTATTATGAAAGGGGTTTTTAATATGGATGCAAAAGTAACAGGTATTATAGCATATTTCTTTGGAATTATTGGATTAATAATTGCATATTTTGGTGGAGATAAAGAAGGAGCAAAATTCCACATTAATCAAGCATTAGTTATATTTTTATTCTCATTATTAAGCGCAGTTCCTTTAATTGGATGGATTTGGGGAATATTTATGATAGTATGCTGGGTAATGGGATTAATTGCTGCTTGTAAACAAGAAGAAACAAGAGTTCCATTAATAGGAAATATTCAAATTTTAAAATAATTTACATGTAAAAAGTGACTTGATTAAAAGTCGCTTTTTTTTTTTCAATTTAATTATTAATTTCAAAAAGCCAAATACATGAGTTTAATATATATTTTTCGAAAGAAAAGTTTGTTAAGCCTGCTGCTCACGGATTACCCTAAAACCTGACAAATTTTCTTGAGAACAAATATATATTAAACTCATGCAGAATTTGGCTTTTTCTATATACAAAAATTAATTTTCTTATTATATTATAATTTAAAAAAATTAATTGCATTTTCTTTTAAAATTTTATTTGTATCTTCAATAGTAAAATTATTATTTAACAATAATTCTCTTAATTTTATTCCAACATTACTTGAAGAATACAAATTTGCATTTTCTAATTTTTTATTATAATAAATTTCATCATCAGTTGATACTGCAATATTTTCTATACTACCTAATAAATTTTTTATATGATATATATGTTTTAAAAAGTATTGCTCATAATTATTTATATTATTACAAATAAAATCTTTATATTCTACTATTCCAATAATTCCATTCATTTCTTTTATACTTAAAATTTGTTTATCTGTTAAGTTTCTTTTTACATTACATATTGACTTAGAATTTGAATGTGATGCAAATATTTTAGGATTATACCCAAGTTTCTTTAATTCTTTTGCTTTATTTATTATATCAAAAAAAGTTTTTTCATTTGCATGAGATAAATCTATTAATATATCTTTCTTGACTAATTTTTCAACCAGTTCTTCTCCTAAATTTGTTAGTCCAACATTATTTTCTGATCTTGTACCTCCTCCAAATTTATTTTCATTGTTCCATACTATATTTACAGAACGCACACCTAAATTATATAATAGGTCTATATCACTAATATTTTTTAAATAATCTAAACCTTCTATTCCATATATGTATTTTACTTTATTTGAAATTATATTATTATTTTTTATTATATAATTTACTAAATTTAACATTTCTATTACATTTATTTCTTTTTCCTCTATATCTAATTCTTCCTGCATTTCTTTTTTACTCATGAAAAATAAATTAAATATGGCTCCATTAATATTTTTTTCGTTGTATATTGAATTGCAAATTTCTTGTATTTTTTCTTTATTGTTTCTATTAATATATATGTATGTTAGTAAATCACAATGTAAATCAAACATTTAAACCTCCCTATTTTTAATAATAATTTTTTTATCATCATTCCGCCGTTTGAATATAATAAATTTAATTTAAGAAGTGACGCGTAGTATGGAAGCGAGTTAGAGACTGTAAAGAGCATTGCTCTTTACAGTTCTCTTACGAGTCGACCAACAAGGAACGAGTTAAATTAAATTTATTATGTTCAAAGGTAGGCGGAATTTTTTTATATTATATATTAACATATTTTTTAAAAAATTTCGTATAAAAGTATTGAATTTTTTCCAAATATATGGTAAACTAATTATTAGTCAGTTTATTAACAATATTAGGAGGTGCATTTAAATGGCAAAATGTGATATTTGTGAAAAATCAATAAATTACGGAAATAAACTTAGTATAACTCGTTCACACATCAGTAAAAGAACATCTAGAACATGGAAACCAAATTTAAGAAGTGTTAAAGCAATAGTAAATGGTGAAACAAAAAGAATTCATGTATGTGCAAAATGTTTACGTTCAGGAAAAGTACAAAGAGCTCAATAATTATATATAGATTTAGCCTCTATTTAAAGAGGCTATTTTCTTTATTGTAAAGAAACAATCTTAAATTCTTTCTTTACAAATTTATTAATACCTATGTATTAATCTTTAATACCAAATATTAACTTTACAAATCCTCTTAAAAATTTTGGAACTTTTTTTACAACCACCTGCATAATATCTCCTCCTTCTTATAATTTAACATGCTAGCCACATCAAACCTACTAAAACCACAATGACACCAATTACGAATAACCAACCAGCTACGGGAAGTAATAATACTAATAAAATTCCTATACCTAAACCAATTAAACATACACCAAGTGTTTTCTTTAAAACCTTTAACATAATATATTACCTCCTTTGATTTACTATATTATATTAAATTATGTTAAAAAGGTTACATAGATTCCAAAGAAAAAATTTATTTAAACCATATAAATAATTAAACAGGAGGCTTATATGAAAAAAAATGAAGTAATAGAAATGATTAATATATTAAAAGAAACATATCCAGATGCAACTTGTAGTTTAGATTTTACCACTCCTTTTGAATTAGTTGTTGCAGTAATGTTATCTGCTCAATGCACAGATGAAAGAGTAAATAAAGTAACACCAGCATTATTTAAAAAATATAACAAACCTAAGGATTTTATAAATTTAGAAATAGAAGAAATTGAAAAATATATTCATTCTTGTGGATTTTTTAGAAACAAAGCAAAAAATATTAAACTTTGCGCTCAAGAAATTGTAAATAAATATAATGGAATTGTCCCAAAAACTATGGAAGAACTTCAATCTTTACCTGGTGTTGGTAGAAAAAGTGCAAATGTTATTTCATTAGAAGTATTTGGAATTGCAAATGGAATAGCAGTTGATACACATGCTAAAAGAATTTCCAATAGGCTTGGTCTTTCTAATGAAAAAACTCCAGATAAAATTGAAAAAGATTTATTAAAGATATTTCCAAAAGAATATTTAAAAGATATTAATCATTTATTTGTTTGGCACGGAAGAAATACCTGTATAGCCAGAAATCCTAAATGTGATGAATGTACTATAAAAAAATATTGCAAAAATTATACCAAATAATTTTTTTGGTATAATTTTTTTATTTTTTACAGATACTATTTTTGAAGGTGATTGTTTTGACAAATATTAATTGTTCTGCTAATTGTATTTATCAAATAGACGGAAAATGCTCTTTTGAAAATGTTTCTTCTAAAATTTTAACTCCAGATTCTAATTGTGCATATTTTGTAAAGATTAATATAATAAAGTAAGCATAATTGCTTACTTTTAATTTAACATACATATTTTTACATTATATACAATGCACATCTAAATCCGTCTACCATAATATTCACTAACATTGTCATTTCCATTATTACGAAATGATGCTATACAATAATTACTATCATTTATAAAACAACCTCCTCTTGCAATACAATCATTTTCATTAGTAGTTTTATATTCATTTATCCATTCCCATAAGTTTCCTGCTAAATCATATATATTATTTTTCCTTGTAAATTCCACATTACCAGTTTTTAATAGCCATTGTTTACCTATATCCTTAGTAGGCTGATCTGATATCCATTTTTCTCCTTTAGTTATAGAATATTGAGTTATTCCTTCTATTTTAACATTACTATAATTCCCCCAGTCCTTACAATCCTTTTCAATATCTACTCCATTATTTTTCAACCATGTTAATGTTGTATCCCACATTCTTCCTGTTAGTAAACCACTTTGTACATATTCTGTACTATACATACTTTCTGCATTTATTTGTGCATTTTTATAATCTATATAATTCCATGGAATTTGGTTCTGCATACTTAACGGTTTTCCAATATTTGAAGTATTTCTATATGTACTACTCGCATTGTTTATTGCATCTTTACTTAATTCATTTACTGGTATTCCTGCCTCATATCTTGCAATATAAAATCCACCATATTTTTCTATTTGTCCAAGTTCTTTATCTATAGTCTTTTCATACCATAACTGCACTTTATCTGGCAAATCATCATCTGATACTTGACTAACACTATAATATGTACTATCCGCATCAATTTTTTTGTATAAAACTTTTTCAATTGTATTTTCATTTTCTATTATATCATTACTATGTACTGGAATCCATACAAATTCATTTCCATCATAATCTTGTATTACTAATCCTTTATTCCAGTCATCTACTATATTTCCATCTGTAGAATTCCAATGAGCATCCTTAGTGTCTTCAGGCTTAAATCCTACTGGAATGACTGGATTTTGGAATGATGCTTCCTTATTTTGTAAAAATGGTTTATTAAAATCATTTATAATTGAATTATTAACTTTAAAATTAAATCCATCAATTTGTACATTATATTCATTATCGTGATATAATAATGTTCCTCCAACATCTTTTACTGCATTTTCAAAAGTTTTTCTATAATCTGTATATTGAGATGCTTTATAGTCTGATATAGCTATTTCTAATTTTTCTTTTGCTTGTTGTTCTTTATATTTATCTACTGATTTTTGTGAATTTTCTATAATTCTTAAATTAAATAATATATTTAATGTTACTCCCGCTAATATTAACAATAAAATTACAGTTATAACCAATGCAATTAAAGTTATACCATTTTCTTTCAAAATTTTCATTCTTATCCTCCCATATATACTTTTTCTTTTGTCCTTAAAAATATTGTTTATATATTCTTATTATATATTAAAATTATATATGTTTCAATAATTTTTTGTAACAAGTTTCAATTTTTAGTAATATATTATATAATATTAATATATTAAAAATATTGAGGTGTTGTTTATGAATAAAGAATACAAATTAGCCATTGTTGGTGCTACTGGTCTTGTTGGAAGAACAGTTTTAAAAGTTTTAGAAGAAGAAAAACTTCCAATTAGTACATATAAATTATTTGCATCTTCAAAATCTGCTGGTACTAAAATAAAATTTATGGGTACAGATTATATTGTAAATGAATTAACTGAAAATTCTTTTGATGAACATTTTGATTTTGCAATATTTTCTGCTGGTGGAGATACTTCAAAAAAATTTTCTCCTATTGCATCAAGTAAAAGCTGTATAGTAATTGATAATAGTAGTGCTTTTAGAATGGACCCTAGTGTTCCACTTGTAGTTCCTGAAGTTAATTCAGAAAAAATTAAAGAAAATAAAGGAATAATATCAAACCCTAATTGTTCAACTATTCAAGCAGTTGTTGCTCTAAAACCTTTAGATGATAAATATAAAATAAAAAGAATAGTATATTCTACATATCAAGCAGTTTCTGGTGCAGGTAAAAAAGGAATAGATGATTTAAATAATGGTTTAAAAGGTCTTTCACCTACAAAATTTCCATATCCAATTATTAATAATTGCTTACCACATATTGATGTATTTTTAGATAATGGGTATACAAAAGAAGAAGAAAAAATGATTAATGAAACCAGAAAAATATTAGGAAAACCTAATTTAAAAGTTACTGCAACTACTGTTAGAGTTCCAGTTGAAAATTCTCACAGTGAATCTATTAATATTGAATTTGAAAATAGTTTTGAATTAGATGAAGTAATTGAAACTTTAAAAAAATCTCCCGGAATTATTGTTCAAGATGATGTTATGAATAATATTTATCCTCTAGCAACTAATGCAACAGGTCATAATGAAGTTTTTGTTGGTAGAATAAGACGTGATTTCAGTGTTGAAAATGGTATTAATATTTGGGTAGTTGCAGATAATATTAGAAAAGGTGCTGCTGCTAATGCTGTTCAAATTTTAGAAAAATTACTTTAAAATATATAAGGAAATTGTGCGTTAACGAAAGCAAAGCTTTCGACGCACACATATGCATTTTTATATACAGAAAAATAGTTTCAATTTTACAAAAAAGTAAAAACTGAAACTATTTTTTTAATACCAATATGCTAGTTTTAATATTGAATTTACTAGTTTTGTTTGTTCTTCTAAATCTTCTTCTTTTGATATGTTATATTTTTTTTCTTTAAAATTTCTTGAATCTAATGTCCATAAAAATGCTTTTAATTTTGGATACCTTTTTAAATTTTCCTTCATATATGATAATAAATCACATAATTTTTTATATAGTTCACTTTGTTTTTGTTCTTCTTTTTCATATTTTTTTATATCTACAATTAATGATAATGGCTCTGAATTCTTTACCCTATAACTATCATTATTTATTGAATTTAAGAAGTTTTGATAACTTTCACAAAAAATTCTATACATTATATTTCTCCTTAAAAATTTTTAATTTTTTAATGAATTCATTTCTTTTACTTTCAAATAAATCATCTCTATTTAAAATTTCTTCTATAATTCTATTTAATATTTCTTTATTACAATTTGGAATTATTTCATTCAAATCTTCAATATCTTTTTCTGCTAATCTAATTACTTTACTTATTGCAATATCTTCTTTTGATAAAACATAGACATTAATATATTTAAACTTGTCTAATTTTATTGCCCTTTCTTTGTAATTAGGTGATAATAATGTACTTTCATATTCTAACATATCATAATCTCTAAGTAATGAAAAAACTTTACCATATTTTGCAGGATACCCTAAATCTACAAAATCTATATCTAATGTTGCTCTTGTAGTGTATTCTCCTAAAATACATGCTCCACCACCTAATAAATATATATCGAATGGCTCCATTTTAAATAATTTTGTTACTTCTTCCATTTCATGAAGAACTTCTAATAAATTTTCTTTTATCATAAATTTTATTCCTTATAATCATTTTTAATATTATATAAGAAATTTTAATAAAAATAAATACTTTGTTAAAATTTTTATAAATTTAAAACTAGAAAATATTATTATAATTTAATATTTAGTTTGATTTTCTTAATTTTTCTACAATTTCTACTAATGACTCCACTAAAAAATCAACGTCATCTTTTGTATTATCTATACCAAAAGTTACTCTTAATGAACTTCCTGCTAAATCTTCGTCTAAACCTATTGCAACTAATACATGTGATGGACTTGATGAACCACTTGTACAAGCAGAACCTGCTGAAGCACATATTCCTTTTGCATCTAAATATAATAATAATTCTTGAGCGTCAACTCCCTTAAATGATACATTTGCATTTCCTGGTAGTCTATTTTCTTTATCACCATTTATTTTTACATCTTTAATCCTATTTTCAATTTGTGAAAAATAGTAATCTCTTAAAGTTATTAATTTATTGTTATACTCATCAAAGTTTTTATAAATTAATTCTATTGCTTTTCCTAAGCCAACTATTCCTGGTACATTTTCTGTTCCAGCTCTTTTATTTTTCTCTTGATGACCTCCATCTTGAATTCTTTCAAACTCTATTCCTTCTCTTACATATAGAGCACCTACACCTTTTGGTCCATAAAATTTATGTGCAGACATAGATAATAAATCTATATTCATTTCTTTTACATCTATTTTTACATTTCCCACTGCTTGAACTGCATCTGTATGAAAGTATATATTATGATTTTTAGCAATTAATCCTATTTCTTTTATAGGTTGTATTGTTCCAATTTCATTATTTGCAAACATTACACTAATTAATATTGTTTCTTTTGTAATAGATTGTTCTAATTCTTTTAAATTTATAAAGCCTTTTTCGTTAACATTCAAATAAGTAATTTTATAACCTTGTCTTTCTAATGTTTTACAAGTATTTAATATTGCTGGGTGCTCTATTTTTGTAGTTATAATATGATTTCCTTTTTCTTTATTTGCATAAACTGTACCTTTTATAGCAAGATTATCGCTTTCACTTCCACACCCTGTAAAATAAATTTCTTTTGTATTTGCATTTATTGCTTTTGCTACTCTTTGTCTTGCTTCTTCTATGGATTTTTTATTATGTCTTCCTAAACTATATATTGATGACGCATTACCATAGTTTAAACTAAAATATGGTAACATTTCTTTTAAAACATCTTCTTTAACTGCAGTTGTAGCAGCGTGGTCAAAATATCTTATTTTTTGCATATTATCTCACCTTCAAAACTTTTTATTATATTATATGTATTTGGCATAAATTTATAATTAACATTTCTATTTTTATGCATAATTTTTATACTACCAGTAAACATTAACAATGGTGTTTCTTCTATCTTGCTAAGAGAAATGCTATATTTAATCGTATAGTAAATATTTTTAGAAAGAGGTTGATAAAAATGGCTTTAGATTATAAGATAATGGGAGAAAGATTAAGAAATGCTAGATTAGCAAAAGGTTTAACACAAGACCAACTTGCTGAAAAAATTAATGTTTCTATAGCATTTTTAAGTAGAATTGAAAGTGGTAAAACTCGTATCAATTTAGTTAGATTGAATGAAATATGCGATATAACAGGTGTTTCTGAAGCATATGTTTTAGGTGGTACTTCTGAAAATTCTGCTAGTTATTTAACTGAAGAATTTAATTCTTTGTTAAAAGATTGTCCACCAGAAAAAAGAAAGCAAATCTTTGAAATTGCAAAAATAATTGTAAATGGATAAAATGATAAAAGTTTTAAATTATTAAGATAAATTAATTTCTTAAACCTTTTTGTATATTTTTTGAAAAATAATGTCTGACAGCCCTTTGAGGCGGGGAATACCCGTGAGCGTGTCAGAATTATTTTGAAAAAAATACTACAAAAAATAGGTTTAAGTGTACAATTTAAAATAATAATTTAAAACTTTTTTATTTATTTAAATTAATTTATAGAAATTTCCTTTACCTATTTGCAAAATACTATCTCCTGTAAGTTCTGTAATTAATTTAAAATCTGTAACTTTTTCTCCGTTATATTTTACTGCACCTTGTGCAAATAATCTTTTTATTTCTCCTTTTGATTGATATTTTCCTGTTGTCAAAATTGCATCTAATACTGCATTTCCAATATCATTATCTTTATTTATTGTTAAAACAGGTATATCTTCTGGTGCTTTTTGTTCTGTATATGCTGTTATAAAATGTTCTTTTGCATTTTCTGCCTCTTGTTTTGTATGATATAATTCAGTAATTGTATATGCTAATTCCATTTTAATATTTCTTGGGTTTTCTCCCGCTTCTAATCTTTCTTTTATTTTTTCTATATCATTTGGGTGAACATCTGTACATAATTCAAAATATCTAATAATTAAATTATCTGGAACCTTCATCACTTTTTCAAACATTGTATTTGCATCTTCATTAACACCAATGTAATTACCTAAGCTTTTACTCATTTTATTTACACCATCTAGGCCTTCAATTATAGGCATAAATAAAGTTATTTGAGGTTCTTGTCCAAAATCTTTTTGAATATTTCTTCCCATTAAAATATTAAATGTTTGATCTGTACCACCTAATTCTAAATCTGCTTTTACTGCAACAGAATCATAGGCTTGCATTAATGGATAAAAAAATTCATGTACTGCTATTGGTTGATTACTTTCATATCTATTTTTAAAATCATCTCTTTCTAACATTCTTGCAACTGTACATTTACAAGATAAGTCTATTACATCTCTAAATGTCATTTTTCCTAACCATTCACTATTAAATTTTACAGTTGTTTTTTTAGGATCTAAAACTTTAAATATTTGTTCCATATATGTTTTAGCATTTTCTTCAACTTGTTCTTTTGTTAATTGTTTTCTAGTTTTAGATTTTCCTGTTGGGTCTCCTATCATTCCTGTAAAATCTCCAATAATTATTATTGCTTCATGCCCTAAATCTTGTAATTGTTTTATTTTTCTTAAAACAACTGCATGTCCTATATGTATATCTGGTGCTGATGGATCTAAACCTAACTTTATTCTAAGTGGTCTATTTTCTTTTTCAACTGATTTTAACTTTTCTATTATTTCTTCTTTTTCTGTGTGTGCTGCTGTTCCTTTTAACATTATTTTTAATGTATTTTCTATATCCATTATATTTCCTCCTAAAAATTATTTTTTTAATTATTACAATTTTAATGATATTTTTATAACTTTACGATATGCAATTTTTAATTTAAATTTACTTTATTTATTTTTTCTATTTTATTATTTTGTAATAACTTGTTTGCAACATTTATAAAATTACATTCTGTATCTGTTAAATATAAATTATATTTTGGCTCTTTATTAACATTTTCTATATTGTTTTGTATTAAATACCTTTTTAAATACTTTGCTAATTTTTCACCTGTATTTACAATATCAACATTTTCCCCTAATTCTTCTTTTATTAAATCTTTAAATAAAGGGTAATGTGTACAACCTAATATAAGTGTATCTATATTTTTAAAATCTTTCATATATTCTTTAATTGTATAATATGCAACATCATTATTAACCCAACCTTCTTCTGCCATTGGTGCTAATAGCGAACATGCTTTATTATATACATTTACATCTTTTATACTTTTTTTAATATAATTTTCCCAAGCATTACTTTTTATTGTACCTTGTGTTGCAATTATCCCAACATTTTTTACCTTTTTTTCTTTTAAATAATCAATAGTTGGCTCAATTATACCTATTATTGGAATATTATAAATTTTACGTAATTCTTCTAAACTCTGGCTTGTAGCAGTACCACAAGCAATTATTATTAATTTAACATTTTTTGATATTAAAAAATCTACACATTTTTTAGATAATTCTATAATTGCTTCTTTTGATTTAGAACCATAAGGAAAGTTTTTTGTATCTCCTAAATATATAATATCTTCATTTGGCAAACACTTTATAACCTCAGAAAATACAGTTAAACCTCCCACTCCTGAATCAAACATTCCAATTTGCTGTTTATTCAAAATAATTCCTCCAATTTTTTTAATTATTTAGAGTTTAATATATATTTTTCGAAAGAAAAGTTCGTTAAGCCTGCTGCTTACGGATTACCCTATAACCTGACGAATTTTCTTGAGAACAAATATATATTAGAACTCTAAATCTAACTACTATAAGAAAATTCTTCGATTTTTCCTATACAATAAAAAATAGGCTTTTTTAATGTTACACGTTTATTTTCTTAATTCTGCATTAAATTTTTTCTCTAAACTCTCTATAATTTTATTCATAATATTATTAATTTCTTCATCAGTTAAAGTTCTATCTTGTGCACCAAATAATAAAGAAAATGCTATACTCTTTTTATTAAAATCTATTCCTTTACCATTATATACATCAAATACTTCTGTTGATAATAATAATGAACCTGCTGATTTTTTTATTGCCATAGAAATTTCTTGTGAAGAAATATCTTTATCTATTACCATTGCAATATCTTTACTTATTGTTGGATATTTTGATATTTCTTTATATTTCATTTTACTAACTTTTTTATCTAATAATTTATCTAAATTAATTTCAAATACATATACATCTTCTTTTGAAATGTTAGGGTGTAATTTTCCTATAATACCTACAATATCATTATTAACAGATATTTCTGCTGTTTGATATGGGTGAAATTCTTTTGGTAATTTATTTTTTACTACAAAACTATATCTATTTTCATAACCTAAATAATTTAAAATTTCTTCTGCAATACCTTTTATTATATAGAAATCTACTTTCTTTTTATTATCAACTCCTAAATAATAATTTCCTGTCATTAGACAACATAGCTTTAAGTTTTCTCCATATTCTCCATTTTTCTTAAAGAAACCTTTTCCTATTTCAAATATTGAAATATCTTTTTGGTTATGTGATTTATTGTATTCATATATTTTCATTAATGAAGGTATTATGCTATATCTTAATGTATTTCTATCTTCTGTAATTGGGTCTAATAATCTTAATTCTTCAAATTCATCTGTTGTGTATTTTTTTACTTCTTTATCATTTATTAATATGTAAGATAAAGTTTCGTTTAGACCTAATGTTACCATTTTATTTCTTATTTCTCTTGTAGTTTTATCAAAACTTCCTTGTTTCATATCTACTACTGGAAGTTTGCCTTCTATATTATCTAGTCCATATATACGGCCTACTTCCTCTATTAAGTCTTCTTTTATTGATATATCTATTCTTCTTCTAGGCACTTTAACAGAAATTGTTTCTCCATTTAATGTATATGTAAATCCTAATTTTCTAAATACATTTAGTATTTCTTCATTAGGTACATTAAAGCCTAATACTGAATTTATTTGATTATATGTTATATCTATTATTTTATCTTCTTTTTCTGTTTTATCATATACTGCCATTCCTGTAACTACTTTTGCATCTGCATATTTTTCTAGTAAATTACATGCTCTATCTATTGCCATATATGTTCTATTTGAATCTAATCCTTTTTCAAATCTGTTACTTGCTTCACTTCTTAGAATTTTCTTAGATGTTAATCTTACTTTTATAGAATCAAATATTGCTGATTCTATTAAAATATTTTTTGTATCGTTTTCTACTTCTGTATCTAATCCTCCCATTACTCCGGCTAGACCTATTGCTTCTTTTTCGTTTGCTATTACTATATCATTTTTATCTAATGTTCTTTCTATTCCATCTAATGTTGTAAGTTTTTCATTTTCTTCTGCCATTCTTACTATTATTTTGTTTCCTAATTTATCTGCATCATAAAAATGTAATGGTTGACCTGTTTCTAACATTACATAGTTACTTATATCTACTACATTGTTTATTGGTCTTATTCCTGATGCCATTAGTCTATTTTTAATGAATTTTGGACTTTCTTTTATTGTAACATTTAATACTTTTTTTGCTAAGAATGCTTTGCAGTTTTCTGTTTTTATTTCTATTTTAAAATTATTATTTATATCTTCTCCACTTTCAGAGTATGTAGTATCTATTGGTTTTGGTGTTTTATCATAAATTGCTCCTATTTCATAAGCCATTCCTAAAATACTTAATAAATCTCCTCTATTTGCTGTTAATTCAAAGTCTATAACACTATCATCAAAGCCTAGATATTTTATTGGATCTTCTCCTACTACCGCATCTTCTCCTAATTCACATATTCCATTTTTATCTGCTTCTGTTAAGAATTTATGCTCTATTCCTAATTCTTGTATTGAACAAAGCATTCCATTAGATTCAACTCCACGTATCATTCCTTTTTTTATTTTTACATCTCCCGGTAATGTTGCTCCTGCTTTTGCTACTATAACTTTTAAACCTTTTCTAACATTTGGTGCACCACATACTATATTTAAGATTTCATCACCTATATCTACTGTACATACATGTAAATGGTCTGAATCTGGGTGCATTTCACATGTTTTTACTTCTCCTATTACTAATTCTGTTGCATTTATAAATTTTTCTGCTGAGTCATATTCATTTCCTACTCTTGTCATATCTTCTGCTAATGTTTTTATATCTGTGTCTATATCTATATAATCTTTTACAAAGTTTAAACTTAATTTCATTATGCTTCATCCTTTCTATCAAATTGACTTAAAAATCTTATATCGTTTGTGTATAATAATCTCATATCTGGTATTGCATATTTAAACATTGCTAATCTGTCTAATCCTGTTCCAAATGCAAAGCCTGAATATTTTTCTGGGTCATATCCATTTAATTTTAACACATTAGGATGTACTATTCCTGCTCCTAATACTTCTATCCAACCTGTTTTTTTACATAAAGGGCAACCTTTTCCTCCACATTTAAAGCATGTTACATCTACTTCATAAGATGGTTCTGTAAATGGGAAATAACTAGGCCTAAAACGTAGTTGTAAGTTTTCTCCTAATAATTTTTTTACTAATACTTCTAATGTTCCTTTTAAGTCTGCTAATGATACATTTTTTTCTTTCTTATCTATTACTAAACCTTCTACTTGGTTAAATTGATGTGAGTGTGTTGCATCATCTTCTCTTCTATATGTTTTTCCTGTGCATATCATTCTTATTGGTGTTTTTTCTTCGTTTGCTAACATTACTCTTGCTTGAACTGCTGATGTTTGTGTTCTTAATAGCAATGTATCTGTAATATAGAAACTGTCTTGCATATCTCTTGCAGGGTGTCCATAAGGTAAGTTTAATCTTTCAAAACAAAATTCGTCTGTTTCTAGTTCTGGTCCAGCAACTACATCATATCCCATTGACACAAATAGGTCTTCTATTTCTTCTATTACTCTATTTAATGGGTGTTTACTTCCTCTTTTTATTTTTGTGCTTGGTAATGTAATGTCTATTTTTTCTTTTTCTAATTTTTGCTCTAATTCTTTCTCTTTTAAATTTTCTTCTGCAGTTTTTATTGCTTCTTCTATTTCATTTCTTACTTCATTTACTAAACTACCAAATTTTGGTCTTTCTTCTGCACTTATTGTTCCCATACTTCTTAATATTTCTGTAAGTTCTCCTTTTTTTCCTAGGAACTTTACTTTTAATTCATTTAAACCTTGTAAATCTATTACTGAGCCTATTTTTTCTTTTGCATTTTTTCTTATTTCTGCTAATTTTTCTTGCATTTTCTATTTTCCTTTCTCTTTAAAAGTTATTTTTTAATATTAAAATTTTAACTTATTTTTTTAATTACATCTTCAATTTTTAATGTTTCTTGTTCTCCTGTTTTCATATTTTTTAATGTAACTGTATTTGTTTTTATTTCATCTTCTCCTATTATTACTACATAAGGGATTTGTAATTTATCTGCATATTTGAATTTTGCTTTTATTTTTTTATCTTCAAAATATATTTGTGTATTTATATTTGCTTTTCTTAATTCTGTTGCTGTTTTTAGAGTTATTCCATCATCATTTTCACACATTGATATTACTAAAACTTTTGAAATTGATTTTTCTTCACTTGTTATTAGTTTTAAGTTATTTAATTGGTCAAATAATCGTGTTAAGCCTATTGATATTCCAACTCCCGGAAGTTTTTTGTCTGTATAATTTTCTGCTAAGTTTTCATATCTTCCACCTGAACATACGCTTCCTAATTCTTCATAATCATCAAAAAATGTTTCATAAACTGTTCCTGTGTAATAATCTAAGCCTCTTGCTATTGAGTAATCTATTTTGAAGTTGTTTTCTGGTATTCCAAAATATCTTATGTTTTTTATAACTTCTTTTAATTCTGCTACACCTAAATTAAATAGTTCGTTTTTTATTTCTAGTTTTTCTATTGCTTTTAGTTTTTCGTCTGTTGTGCCTTCTATTAATATAAATTGCATTATTTTTTCAATTGATTTTTCTTCTATTTCTAGTTTTCTTAGTTCTTCTTTTACTGCTTCATTACCTATTTTTGCAATTTTATCTATTATTCTCATTACTTCTACTGATTTTTCTTTTAGGTTAAGTTCTTCAAAAATTCCGTTTAAAATTTTTCTATTGTTTATTCTTATTTTAAATTTTTCAAATCCTAATTCTTTAAATGTTGTATATATTATGCTTGGTAATTCTGCATCATTAATTATTCCTAATTCTCCATCTCCAATAATATCTATATCGCATTGATAAAATTCTCTAAATCTACCTCTTTGTGCTTTTTCTCCTCTATATACTTTTCCTATTTGGTATCTTCTAAATGGAAATGTTAGTTCATTATAGTTTTTTGCAACATATTTTGCAAGTGGTACAGTTAAATCAAATCTTAGTGCTAAGTCGTTTTCTCCTTTATTAAATCTATATATTTGTTTTTCTGTTTCTCCTCCTGCTTTTGCAAGTAATATTTCTGCTGATTCTATTATTGGAGTGTCTAATGGTATAAATCCATATTTTTCATAGTTTTTTTGTATTTTTTCTTTCATTTCATTAAATAGTATTTGGTCTTGTGGTAATAATTCCATAAAGCCTGGTAATGTTTTTGGTGTTATTTTCATTTTTTATTACACTCCTTTCTTTTTTTACCTTTTTATACTCGTATATTATAATATAATTCAAGGATTTAGTCAATAAAAAGTTGGCATAAATGCCAACTTTTATTAATTATTTTTATTTCATCTTTTTAATTCTTTCTATTGCCTCTATTGTATTTTCTTTACTACCAAAAGCTGTTAATCTAAAATAACCTTCTCCGCTAGGTCCAAAGCCTGAACCCGGTGTTCCTACTACATAAACATCATTTAGTAATTTATCAAAGAATTCCCATGATGTATAATTACTTGGCACTTTTAACCAAATATATGGTGCATTTTTTCCACCATAAACTGTAAAACCTGCTTCTATTAAACCTTCTCTAATTATTTTTGCATTTTCTAAATAGTATTTTATATTTTCTTTTATTTCTTTCTGCCCTTCTTCTGTATAAACCGCTTCTGCACCTTTTTGTGTAATATATGAAACTCCATTAAATTTAGTACAATGTCTTCTATTCCATAATTTATTTAAACTTATTTCTTTTCCACTTTCAGTATAACCCATTAATTCTTTTGGAACTACTGTATATGCACATCTTATTCCTGTAAATCCAGCAGTTTTTGAAAAACTTCTAAATTCTATTGCAACTTTTTTTGCTCCTTCTATTTCATATATGCTATGTGGAATATTTTCTTCTGTTATAAATGCCTCATAGGCTGAGTCGAATAATATTATAGACTTATTTTCTATTGCATAATCTACCCATTTTTTCAACTGTTCTTTATTTAATACTGTTCCTGTTGGATTATTTGGTAAGCACAAATAAATCATATCTACCTTTTCTTTTGGCAAGTCTGGTACAAAATTATTTTCTGATGTAGTTGGTATATATACAATATTTTCATATTTTCCATTGTTATACTTTCCTGCTCTACCTGCCATCACATTTGTATCTATATATACTGGATAAACTGGGTCTGTTATTGCTACTTTATTATTTTTTGATAATATATCTCCTATATTTCCTGTATCACATTTTGCACCATCTGATATAAATATTTCATCTTTTTCTATATCTATTCCTCTTTTTTTATATTCAAATTCTACTATTTTTTCTCTTAAAAAATCATAACCTTGCTCTGGTCCATAGCCTTTAAATTTTTCTTTAATTAGCATTTCATCAACTGCATTATGCATTGCATTTGCAACACTTTTTGAAATTGGTAATGTAACATCTCCTATCCCTAATTTTATTATTCTTTTGTCTGGATTATTTCTTTGAAATTCATTTACTTTTTTTGCTATTGTTGAAAACAAATAACTTTCTTGTAATTCTAAAAAATTTTCATTAATTTTTATCATAAATTTACCTCCCTTTATTTAATATTCAAATTCTCCTTCAAAAACCGTTGTTGCAGGTCCTGTCATATATATATGATTATCTTCTTTCCATTCTATATTTAATATTCCACCTAATAACTCTATATTTACTTTTTTATTTGTTAATCCATTTAAATATGAAGCAATAGCAGTTGCACATGCTCCAGTTCCACAGGCAAATGTTTCTCCTGCTCCTCTTTCCCATACTCTCATTTTTATATTTTCTCTATCTTTTATTTCAATAAATTCTATATTACTTCTTTTTGGAAAATGCTTATCTACTTCTAATACTTTTCCATATTTTTCTACTTCAAAATTTTTTACATTATCTACTACTGTAATTGCATGTGGATTACCCATAGATACGCATGTAAAAATAAATTCTTTATCTTCTGCTTTTATTTTTAAATTTTTTACTATTTCTTCATCTGATATAACTGGAATTAATTTTTGAGTTAATATTGGTTCTCCCATATCTACTTCAACAGTTTCTACTTTTCCGTTTTTTACATTTAGTCTTAAAATTTTGATTCCTGCTAATGTTTCAACAGTTATTGTAGTTTTTGTTGTTAATCCTTTATCATATACAAATTTTCCAACACATCTTATTCCATTTCCACACATTTCTGCTTCACTACCATCTGCATTATACATTTTCATTCTAAAATCTGCCTTATCACTATTGCATATTAAAATTAAACCATCTGAGCCTATTCCAAAATGTCTGTTACTAACAAATTGAGCTAGGTTTGATTCATTATTTATTTGATTGTTACCATTGGTACAATCAATATATACATAATCATTACCTAGCCCATGCATTTTTGTAAATTTAATCATATTTATCACCTTATTTTCTTATATATAAAAATAGATTATAGTTATATTCTATTTTCATTATTATATCATATTACTTTTTATTTTCAAGTATGCGTTTTAAAATTTCTCTCTTTTTATGTTTACAATTTTCTTTTTATTATGTTATAATAATTTCATTAATTTTTTAGAAAGGAAATTGCCTATGGAATTTGATAAAAATAATACAGAACAAACAATATATATAAATATTGATGATTCAGGTAAATTAGTAAATAGTGAAAAAGTTTCTGTTTATGCTGGTCTGGTATTTACTTCAAAAAAAGAAAAAGATAAATTTATAACACAATATAGAAGTATTACTGAAAGTATAAAGTGTAAATATTGCAATAAAGATATTTCTATATGTTCTAATAATAAATGTTGTCCAGAATTAAAACATAATATGTTAAAACCTAAACATAATAGACAATTAATGAATTATATAAAAAAATATTCTATTCTTTGTTGCATAATTAATAATGATAAAGTTTATCCTAATATAAAAAATGATACAGCATCAAGAGGTAGATTTTTAGATTATTCTTTAAAATTATTAATTAAACACACAATAAAGTGTTTAATTAAAGAAAATCGTATAAATCCCGATTTACCTATAAAATTGGTTTTAAATATTGATGAACAAACAACAAAAACCAATGGATATTATAATTTAAAAGATGGTATAATTGAAGAATTAAAATATGGTATTTTTAATTATAATTATAGTTCTATAAAATCTCCTATAGTAAACTCTGATTTAGAAGTTAATGTTTGTTATCAAAAATCTGAAAAAAGTTATTTAATTCAAGCTTCTGATTTAGTAGCAGGAACTGTTAGAAAATTTTATTTGAATAATATAAATGATATAACAAGTTTTTCTAAAAAAATTGAATTCGTAAATTATAAAATATTTTTGCCATAACAAAAAGAAAAAAGGCTACTTTTAAGTAACCTTTTCCCAACTAGACTGACGTACTTAACATACGCTTAATTTTTAAAAATCAGTTTCTAGCTATCGACCGAACAAAGAATTTAATTCTTTTGGTAAAATAATTATAACATTTATACAAATAAATGTCAATAATTATATTTATATTTTATGAAAAACAGTTTATTTTTATACAACAAATGTTAATGCTTTATATAATTCGAAATTTCTGCAAACTGTTCTATTGTTAATGCTTCTCCCCTTATATTTTTGTCTATATTTAATTCGTTTAACATATTACTAATTTGCTCTTTACTTTCAAATATATTTCCATTAGATAAAGAATTTAATAAGGTTTTTCTTCTTTGCATAAATGCTAATTTTATAATTTTAAACATTAATTCTTCATCTTTAACTTTTATTGGTGGTTCTTTTCTCAAATTTAATTTTATTACTTTTGATGTAACCTCTGGCTCTGGTAAAAATGAATTATTTGGTACTTCCATAATGCTTTCTGCTACTGCATAATAATATATTGAATATGTTATTGCACCAGATAATTTGTCTCCCGGAATTGCTATTAATCTATCTGCTACTTCTTTTTGTATCATAACTGTGATGCTTTCTATATTTAGTTTATCTTCTAATAATTTCATTATTATTGGAGTTGTAATATAGTATGGTAAATTTGCTACAATTTTTGCGTGTTTTAAAGATAAGTTTTTTAAATTTTCATTTATTATACTATTTAAATCAACTTTTAAAATATCATTGTTTATAATTTCTAGATTTTCAAATCTATCTTTTAAAATTTTTATCATTTTAGTATCTAATTCTACACAAATAACTTTACCTGCTTTTTTTAATAGTTCTTTTGTTAATGTTCCTAAACCTGGTCCTATTTCAATTATTAAATCTTCACTTGTTATATTTGCTGAATTTACTATATTTTCTACTACATTTTCATCTATTAAAAAATTCTGTCCTAAAGATTTATTTGCATAAATGCCATATTTTTTCATTATACTTTTTGTTTCATTAAATAAATTTTCCATTACGACTCCTTTATAATAGTAAAATTATATCACAAAATCTTACAAAAGTCTTTATTTTATAAAAAAAATGTTATATAATATACCTACTATTTTATGAATAGTACTAATTAAAAACAAGGAGGAATATTATGGCATACAATTTTAAAGAAGTAGAAAAAAAATGGCAAAAATATTGGGATAATAAAGAATCTTTTAAAGCTATTACAGGAGATAAAAAAGAGCCATATTATGTATTGGTTGAATTTCCTTATCCTTCTGGTAGTGGACTTCATGTTGGTCATGTTAGAAGTTATACAGCACAAGATGCTATTGCTAGAATGAAAAGAATGCAAGGTTATAATGTGTTATATCCAATGGGATGGGATGCTTTTGGCTCTCCTGCTGAGCAATATGCAATAAAAAATCATATTCACCCAAAAGACGCCGTAAAAGAGAATATAAAAACATTTAAAGGTCAAATGAAAAATTTAGGTTTTTCTTTTGATTGGTCTCGTGAATTTTCAACAACTGACCCAGAATATTATAAATGGACTCAATGGCAGTTTTTACAATTCTATAAACATGGTATGGCTTACAAAGATACAATTCCTGTAAACTGGTGTCCAACTTGTAAATCTGTTCTTTCTAATGAAGATGCCGCTGGCGGTGTTTGTGAAAGATGTGGAACAAAGGTTGTTCAAAAAGAAAAATCTCAATGGATGCTTAGAATGAGTAACTATGCAGAAGATTTATTAAAAGGTCTTGATGATACTAATTTTGCTGATAAAGTAAAATTAGGTCAAATTAATTGGATTGGTAAATCTACTGGTGTTGAATTAGATGTTCAAATAGTTGGTGGAGGTAGTTTCTCTATTTTTACAACTTGTATAGAAACTGTTTATGGTATTACATTCTTTGTAATTGCTCCTGATGGTAAATTAATAAAAGAATTAATGCCAAGAATACAAAATAAAGATGAAGTTAATAAATACATAGAAGAAACTGCTCAAAAAACTAATATGGATAGAACTGATTTAAACAAAGGTAAAACAGGGTGCGAAGTTAAAGGTATTAAAGCCATTAACCCTGTAAATGGAAAAGAAGTTCCAATATTTTTAGGTGATTTCGTATTAGGTGATTATGGTACAGGTGCTGTTATGGCTGTTCCTAGTCATGACCAAAGAGACTTTGAATATGCAAAAGCACATAATCTAGAAATGCTTCAAGTTATAGATGGTGCAGATACAACTAATTGTGCATTTGAAAAAACAGATTATTTAGGTAAAGGTTGTAAATTAATTAATTCAGAAGAATTTACAGGCTTAACTGTTGAAGAGGCTAAAAAGGCTATAACTAAAAAATTAGTAGATAAAGGAATTGCAAGAGAAGTTAATAATTATAAAATGAGAGATTGGATTTTCTCACGTCAAAGATTTTGGGGAGAGCCAATTCCTATGATTTACTGTGAAAAATGTGGTTGGCAACCTATGAAGGAAGAAGATTTACCTTTATTATTACCAGATGTTGCAGAATATGAACCTACTGAAAATGGTGAAAGTCCTCTTGCTAATATTACAGATTGGGTTAATACTACTTGTCCATGTTGTCATGGTCCTGCAAAAAGAGAAACAGACACTATGCCTAACTGGGCTGGTTCTAGTTGGTATTTCTTACGTTTTATGGATGCTCATAATGATAAAGAGTTTGCTTCTATGGATGCTATGAAATATTGGAATAAAGTTGACTGGTATAATGGTGGTATGGAGCATACTGCAAGACACCTTCTATATGCAAGATTTTGGGTTCAATTCTTGTATAATATTGGTTTAGTTCCTAATAAAGAAATGATTTGGACTCGTGTAAGTCATGGTATGGTTTTAGGAAGTAATAATGAAAAAATGAGTAAATCTAAGGGAAATGTTATAAATCCTGATGACGTTGTTAATGAGTTTGGAGCAGATGCTTTAAGAATTTATGAAATGTTTATGGGTGATTATCAACAAGACGCTCCATGGAGTACAGATTCTTTAAAGGGTTGCAGTAGATTTATTGATAAAATAATTCGTTTAAAAGATAAAATTTCTGATGGTGAAGGATATTCTAAGAATTTAGAATCATTAATTCATAAAACAATTAAAAAAGTACAAAATGATTTAACAACTATGGCATATAATACTGCAGTTTCTGCATTAATGATTTTAGTAAATGCTTTTGACGAACAAGAGAGTATTACTAAAGATGATTACCATGTACTTTTAACTTTATTAAACCCTATTGCTCCTCATATTACTGAAGAACTTAATGAGCAAATAGGATTTAAACCACTATGTGAATCTAGTTGGCCAATTTATGATGAATCTAAAACCATTGATTCTGAAATTGAATTACCTATTCAAATTAATGGTAAATTAAGAAAAACTATTATGATTAGTGCAAATGCTGATGAAGAAACTATTAAAAATGCAGTACATAATGAGGCTTCTTCTTTAATAGAAGGTAAAACTATTGTAAAAGAAATTTATGTTAAAAATAAAATCTATAATATAGTTGTGAAATAATTAAAAAATTAAGAGGGTACATTTTGAACTATACATTTTTGTAAAATAGTTCATTTTATACCCTCTTATTTTTTTAATTATAATTTATTTTATATTACATTTTCATTTAAATTTGCTTTATTTTCAAAAATATTTTTTATTCTTTTTAATATCATCATAAAATCTTCAATTACATTTTTAGGTTCACTATATATTTTTTCTGAAAAATCATACGAAAATTCAAAATCTTCTTCATGTACAGGTTTTGCTGTATATATAAAACTTTCTAATCCTATTTTTTCTCCATTGCTATCTATATTTTTTTGCATATAATCCCTATACCATTCTCTTTGACCAATTACTGCTTCATTTTTATAACCATATAATCCATAATCATGTAACGCAGGTACATTATATCCATAAGATGCTTGGTTTCTTTCTAATGAGTGTAAAAATTCATGAATAAATACTTCTTCTGGAAATGTATTTCTTCGTGTAATATATTGGTATGTATAACTATTTGTATCATTTGGTAATCTTATATTTGAAAATCCCATTCCTTTATATGAAATTCCACCTAAACCTAACCAATCGTATTGAGTTTGTGTTATCATATCTCCTAATCTTACGCATAAAAATATATGGTCGTAAGATTTTTCTTCTAAATATGGGTCAATTATATTCATAACATTTTCTGGAGCAACATAATATCCACTATCTTCGTTATATGAAAGTGATGTTAATGGCTCATTAATTTCTATAATATCATAATTTACTCTCATATTGTATCCTGATAGTTCTTCACATGAATTTTTAAATCTGTTCATATTATTTTTCATTTCGTTAATATCTTCTTGACTCATATTTAAAGTTACATTATAGCC
This sequence comes from uncultured Clostridia bacterium, assembly GCA_947625545.1. Lineage (GTDB taxonomy): Bacteria > Bacillota > Clostridia > TANB77 > CAG-508 > CANRES01. The sequence continues at coordinate 11,542 of CANQOW010000004.1, read as the reverse complement.
TTCTGAATTATTTTCAATATCTACATTCTTAAAAATAAAACAAACAAAATTCCATTCATTTGAAGTATCTTCTACACCAGATTCAATCTTAAAATCTGAAAACCATACCGTTCCAGAACAATCATCTTCATATCCACCAAGTCTAAAACCAACATCTACACTTGTTCTGTTTTTTGAATTAAATAATAATTCTATTTCTTGCCAATCTTGAGTTCCTACTATACTTTTAGATTTTTCTACAGTATCTAAAATACTTATATGTGCTCCTGCTTCTGAAAATTCTTGTTCTGTTTTAACATTTTCTGTTTTTACCATACAAGAAACTTTATATACTGTATTTGGAGTTACATCAATGGATTTATAAAATGCTGCATCATTAAACTCATTAGATCTTATTTTATAACTATATACATCTGAATATTTTATTTCTTTATCTCTAATAAAATCAGATTTTCCCATTTTATATTCTGTTCTAATAAAATCATTAAATGTTGTATCTTTATATAAATTATATACATATACAAGAATTACAACTAATATAGCCGTAACTATAACATCTATTACTCTTATACCTTTTCTTTTTTCTGACATTTGTTCACCTTTTTATTATTTATTTGTTGAGCCAAAGCCCCCTATTCTTTCATCTTGTGCATTATCATCATCTGTTACGTAGTATTTTTGGAATATTCCTTGACCTATTGCATCTCCTTTTTTTATTTCTATGTCTTCTTCTTTTATGTTATAAAATGCAAACATTATATGTCCATCATTATCTGGATTTCCATAATAATCTTTATCTATTACTCCTATACTATTTGCTAATATTAATCCTTTTTTTCCTGGATTAGAACTTCTGTTAGCCAATATTAATACTTCGTCATCTTGCATATATGCTTTTATACCTGTTTTTACTAATGTTGGTTTCATTCCTTTTTTAAAACCTGGTATTATACAATCTTCTGCTGAAGTAATATCATATCCTGCTGAAAATTTTGTTTTTCTAACTGGCATTGTTATTCCTTTATCTTCAAATCCTTTTGCTATTTCAAATCCTCTTAATTTTTCCATTTTTTTCTTCCCTTTCAAATTTTATTTTAGTTGTATTTTTTCATACAATTTACATTTATATATTATAATTATATACCTTGTTTGTCAAGAGCAAATTTTTAATACATTATATAAAATTTATTAAATAACTAAATTACTACCATCAAAATCAACTTTAATTTTTGATTTTGGAAGTATAGTTTGATCAAGAATTTTTATAGCAACTAAAGTTTCCAACTTCTTTTGAACAAATCTTTTTAATGGTCTTGCACCATATACAGCATCATATCCATTATCAATTAAATATTCTTTTGCTTTTGGAGTTAACTCAATTGTAATTTGCTTATCTGAAAGTCTTTTGTTTAAATCCAAAATTAATAAATCAAGTATATTTTTTATTTCATCTTTTTTTAGAGGTTTATACAAAATAATTTCACTTAAACGATTTAAAAACTCTGGTCTAAAATTTCGTTTTAATAAATTATTAACTTCTTCTTCCGCTTCAACAGAAATATTTCCATCTTTATCTATACCTTCTAAAATAATATCAGAACCTAAATTAGAAGTAAGTATAATAATAGTGTTTTTAAAATCTACTGTTCTTCCTTGTGAATCTGTAATTCTTCCATCATCTAAGACTTGTAACAATACATTAAAAACATCTGGATGTGCTTTTTCTATTTCATCAAATAATATAACAGAATATGGTTTTCTTCTAACCGCTTCTGTTAATTGTCCACCTTCTTCATATCCAACATAGCCCGGAGGAGCTCCAATTAATCTAGAAACAGAATATTTCTCCATATATTCAGACATATCTATTCTAATCATATTATTCTCATCATCAAATAATGCTTCTGCTAATGCTTTAGCAAGTTCTGTTTTTCCAACGCCTGTTGGTCCTAAAAACATAAAAGAACCTATTGGGCGATTTGGGTCTTGTATTCCCGCTCTTGAACGAATTATTGCTTCTGTAACTTTAGTAACTGCATCATCTTGTCCTATAACTCTTTTATGCAAAATACTACCTAAATTTAAAATTTTTTCTCTTTCACTTTCCATAAGTTTTGAAACTGGAATGCCTGTCCATTTTGCAATAATTTTTGTAATTTCTTCATCAGTAACTTTAGTTCTTAATAAACTATTTTCCTTAGATTTATTTGCAATTTCTTCTTCTTTTTGTAATTCGCTTTGAAGTTGTGGTAATTTACCATATTTTAATTCTGCTGCCTTATTTAAGTCATAATTTCTTTCTGCCATTTCTATTTCAGCATTTACTTTTTCTAATTCTTCACGTAATTTTTGAACTTTAGAAATAGCATCTTTTTCATTATCCCATTTTGCTTTCATTTCATTAAATTTTGTTTGCATTTCTGCAATTTCTTTTTTTATTTCTTCTAATTTTTTTATAGATAATTCATCTTTTTCTTTTTTTAAAGCAGTTTCTTCTATTTGAAGTTGGGTAATTTTATGTGCAATTTCATCTAATTCAATAGGCATAGATTCCATCTCCGTTTTAATCATAGAACAAGCCTCATCAATTAAATCTATTGCTTTATCTGGTAAAAATCTATCTGAAATATATCTATGTGAAAGTGTTGCTGCAGCAATTATTGCATTATCACTAATTTGTACTCCATGATAAACTTCATATTTTTCTTTTAAACCTCTTAATATTGATATTGTATCTTCAACACTAGGTTCATCTACCATTACATGTTGAAAACGTCTTTCTAATGCTGGATCTTTTTCAATATATTTTCTATATTCATTTAATGTAGTTGCACCTATGCAGTGTAATTCTCCTCTTGCAAGCATTGGCTTTAATAAATTTCCTGCATCCATAGCACCCTCTGTTTTACCAGCACCTACGATTGTATGAAGTTCATCTATAAATAATATTATTCTGCCTTCACTTTTTTTAATTTCTTGTAAAACTGCTTTTAATCTTTCTTCAAATTCACCTCTATATTTAGCACCAGCAACTAATGCACCCATATCTAATGAAAAAATTGTACAATTTTTAAGAGCATCTGGGACATCTCCCCTTACAATTCTTAAAGCAAGACCTTCAGCAATCGCGGTTTTACCTACTCCCGGTTCACCTATTAAACAAGGATTATTTTTGGTTTTTCTAGATAAAATTCGTATAACATTTCTAATTTCATCATCTCTACCTATTACTGGGTCTAATTTTTGTTTCTTTGCTAATTCTACTAAATCTAAGCCATATTTTTCTAAAACATTATATGTTTCTTCTGGATTATCTGTTTTAACATTTACACCTCCCCTAATGTCTGCTAAAATTTTAATAAATTCATCTTTATTAATATTGAAAACTCTAAATAATTCTTTAATTTTAGAATTTGCTTTATCAAATAAAGATAACATTAAATGCTCAACAGATACATAATCGTCTTTCATATTTTTAGCAATTTTTTCACTCTCTACTAACATATCTTCCACATCTTGAGTTACATACATTTTATCTATTTCTCTTGAACCTGTAACTTTAGGTAATTTTTCTATTTCTTTTAATACTTGATTTTCAAATTGGTCTGATATGTGCATTTTATTAAATATTTGTTTTATTAAACTATCTTGTATAGTAAGTAAAGCATATAAAATGTGGAGTTGTTCTATTTGTTGATTATTATTTTCGCTCGCTATACTTTGAGCATTTTGAATTACTTCAACTGATTTTTGTGTTAATTTTTGTGTATTCATTTTTTTTACCTCCTATTATATTATTTACCTAATTTATATATAATATATCTGCATTCTTAATTATATATCTATTTTTTAGCAGTGTCAAGTAGAGAGTGCTAATTTTATAATATTTTAAATTAAATATTACTTATATTATCTAATGTTTCTTTGCATTCATTCCAATTTGAAACTTTTATACATCCAAAATCTTTTTTCAAATTATTTACAATTTGTAATGTTTTATCTTCTGAACCTAAATCTGTAACTATTATATCTTTTATATTTTTTTGTTTTCCATTTAAAGTTCTATATAAAATTGAACGTAAATATCCTTCTATTTTATCTTCTTTATTTTTTACTGCTATTATTAAATAAATTCCATCAGATTTTAAATTACTATATGCAATAACGTATATAATATATTTTATAATTTCAACTAACCCATATAATGCAAAGGTCCATAATAATACTTGAAATATAAAATTGCTCATAAGTACCTCCTATTCTTATATAAGAACATTTATCAAGTTGTATATAAATGTTGTTAAAAAACACATTATTATTCCACAAAGTGTTGGTAGTAAAAATGCTAATATAGTCCATTTTACGCTTTTAGTTTCCTTTTTTATAGTTAGTAATGTAGTTCCACAAGGAAAATGTAATAATGTAAATATCATAACATTTATTGCTGTTAATATAGTCCAGCCATTTTGTACTAAAATTTGACCTATACTATAGGTATCTTCTAAATTTACTAATGAACCTGTTGACATATAACTCATTAATATTATTGGTAATACTATTTCATTTGCTGGTATTCCTAAAATAAATGCTGTTAAAATATAACCATCTAATCCCATTAGTTTCGCAAATGGGTCTAAAAAGTTCGCAATGTATGTAAGTATGCTTAAATCTCCTATTGTTAAATTTGCAAATAACCATATTACTATTCCAACAGGTGCTGCTACACTTATTGCTCTTCCTAATACAAATATTGTTCTATCAAATATTGACCTTACTAATATTTTTCCTATTTGTGGTTTTCTATATGGTGGTAATTCTAGTATAAATGATGATGGAATTCCTTTTAATACTGTTTTTGATAATATTTTTGATATTACAAGTGTTAGTATTATTCCTAATAATATTACTAATAGCACAACTAATGTAGATATTATTGATTTATATACTCCTGTAAAAAATCCACCTATAAATATCATTGCTATTGTTATTAAAAATGGAAATCTTCCATTACATGGTACAAATGCATTTGTTAATATTGCTATTAATCTTTCTCTTGGTGAATCTATAATTCTACATCCTACTACTCCTGCTGCATTACAACCAAATCCCATACACATTGTTAATGCCTGTTTTCCTGTTCCACAACATTTTTTAAAACAACCGTCTAAATTAAATGCAATTCTAGGTAAATAACCTAAATCTTCTAATAATGTAAATAAAGGGAAAAAAATCATCATTGGTGGAAGCATAACAGAAATTACCCAGCCTGTTGTTTGAAACATACCAGTGATTAAAACTCCAGTAAGCCAGTCTGGTGCATTTATATTATCAAATAAAATATATAATTTATCTTGCAAAAAACTAAAAAAATTAGATAATAACTGAGAAGGGTAATTTGCACCTGTAATAGTTATCCAGAATATTACTCCTAGAAATAACAGCATTATTGGTATTCCAAATTTTTTTGATGTTAAAATTTTATCTATTTTTCTATCTCTTTCATTATAATTAGAATTTCTATATTCACATACTTTTTTATTTATTTTCTCTGCTTTTCCTATAATACTTGAAACAATGTTATCTCTAAAGTTATTTTCATTAATATTATTTTTTAATAAAAGTATTTTTACTTCATTTAACTTTAGAGCTAGTTCTTTATCACCTTTTATTTGTATATGTAAGTTTTCTTGAATTGAATTTAAAATTTTTTCATCACCATCAATTAACTTTAAACTAATCCATCTTATTAGATTTTCATCTTTATTTTCTAATTTTTCTTTTATTAATTCTTCTACCATATTTATAGAATCTTCTATAACTGGAACATATTTAATTTTTATGGGTTTTGGAACTATTTCATTAGTTGCTACATTATCAATTACTTCTGTTAATTTTTTTAAGGTTTTCTTTTTTCTTGCTATTGTACCTACAACTGGAACGCCAAGCAAATTAGATAATTTCTGTATATCTATTTTTATTCCTTTTTTTTCTGCTTCATCTAATAAATTTACACAGACCACAACATTATTTGTTATTTCCATTGTTTGATAAACCAAATTCAAGTTTCTTTCTAGGCAAGTAGCATCTACAACTACAACCATAACATCTGGTTTTTCAAAGCAAATATAGTCTCTTGCAATTTCTTCTTCTTGTGAATTCGACATTAATGAATAAGTTCCCGGAATATCAATTAGCAATACTTCTTTATTTTGATATGTATAAGTTCCACTTGCATTTGCAACCGTTTTTCCGGGCCAATTTCCTGTATGTTGATGCATACCAGTTAGGGCGTTAAATATACTACTCTTTCCGTACATTTGGATTTCCGTGATAAGCCAACCACATAATCACATTTATTTTTTAATTCTAATAAATCGCTATTTAATATATTGTTTCCAGTAGAAGTATTTGTAAGTCCCATAAAAACCTCCTATTAATTCTTTAAAACTTTAGGGCCAGAATATGCTGACCCAAACATTAATTATCAAAATTTACACTAATTTTTTCTGAAACTTCTTTCCTAAGTGCAACAATACTCCCTCTAATTTCAAATGCTATTGGGTCTCCAAAAGGGCTTTTTAAAACAGGAATTATATTTGTTCCTTTAACAATTCCTAAATCTAGCATCCTTCTTCTTAGGTTTCCATCACAATTTAATTCTTCTACTTTACCTGTACTATTAATTGGTAGTTTATTCAGCTGTATCTTATTCATTCTTATGTGCCTCCATTTTCTCCTTATATTACATTATATTAATATTGTTCTATTTTGTTACCTATATTTTTTAATTATAACTAAAAGAGTATAATATATATTTTTCGAAAGAAAAGTTTGTTAAGCCTGCTGCTCACGGATTACCCTATAACCTAACAAATTTTCTTGAGAACAAATATTATATTATACTCTTTTAAAGTTTAATATAAATAGTAACAAAATAATGTATTTTACATAATATAATATTAAGCAAACTGCTTAATTAATTTGAAAGGAATGATTAAATAATGAATTGTGAAAAAAGACCAAACCCTATAACTGATATAGATGGTGTTATAGCATCTGGAAAGCAATTTGATTTAGATATACTTTTACCAGAAGATGATAGAGATGTTATTTATGGTATAGTAAGAAATTGCTATAAAGAACCCGTTGAAAACGCTGTTGTAAAACTAATTGAAGTAGTTTATGATTGTGGTAAAGAAGAAAGAAGACCAGTTTCTCATACTTTTACAGATAAAGAAGGAGAATTTGTATTTGGTCCTCTTTGCCCAGATAAAGTATATGCTTTACAAATTTGGGTAGATGCTGTAAAACACGTAAAAGTTTGCACAAAAATTCAACATGAAGGCGATTGTTTAAAAGGCGTAAAAATGGATAAATGCGATTTTGTAGTTGATGATAAAGATGATTGCAAATGTACAGATGAATGTTGTAAATAATTTTTCTTTTACAAAAAATAAAAGGGGTACACTTCAAAATGTACTCCTTTTTATTGTATAGGAAACTCCATAAAACTTTTTTTGTTTCGCAACACAAAGTAAAAATCTTTTCTTTATATAAAAAAGTTAATTTACTTACAATATTCCCATTTTTTTAGCCATTTGTTTTCCTTTTTTCATTATTTTTTTCTTACTTGTATTCATATTATCTGAATACATCATCATAACACCTGTTGATATTAAAGTACCAACTAACATACCTTTAAAAAATTTCATAAAATATCATCCTTTCTATTATATAAGTGTATTATAAATAATTTTTTTACACTAATGTACTCTGTCTTTATTATGTGTTTTTTTATTAAATATATACTTTTTTAAGTAACAATAAATTTCATATATAGCAATTAACGCTAAAAAATATCCAAAATATTTTTTTAAACTTTTTACATCTGTTTTTGTAGAAAAATATGCTCCAATTAATGCACCAATCATACCAGAAATAATTACAGGTAAAACTACTTTCCATTTAATATTTTTTTCTTTTATACTTACTATTATTGCAGAAATTGCGGTTGGTACAAAAAAAATTAAATTTGTTGCTTGTGCTTTATGTTGGTCTATTCCATAAAATAATGTTAAACATAATATTAAAATTGTACCTCCACCTTGCCCTGAGCCTGATACAATTCCAGATATTACACCAATTAAAACTTCCATATCTAAACTCCAATTTTTTAAACTATCATTTTATATGCTACATATATTAAGAAAATTATAAATGATATTTTAAGATATTTTTCATCAATTTTTTTTAGTAATTTAGATCCAATAACTCCTCCTATTATTCCACCAATAGCACACATTATTCCTAATTTCCAATCCATATAATTTCCTTTATAATAGAAAAATGAACTTACTATTACCATTGGCAAAATACATAGTACAGATGTTGCCCTTGATTCAACTTCATTTAATTTTAAAATATAATAAAATGCTGGTACTAAAATCATTCCTCCCCCTGAGGCGAAAAAACCGTTTATTAGTCCAGCAATTATTCCTATAATAATTTTTTTAAACATATTCATAAAACAAACTCACTTTTTGTATCTTTATTTATTAGTTAATATTTTTAAGTAATGAAATATTTATTAAAAATACATTTTATATAGTTTGTTGCAAAATTATTTTTTTATACTATTTAAAATCATAATATTTTGTACCAAGCATTTTATCTGGCAAATATTGTTGTTCAACGAAATGTCCAGGAAAATCATGTGGATATTTGTAACCTACTCCATATCCTAAATCTTCCATTCCATCTGCTGGTGCATTTCTAATATGCATTGGTATTTCTCCTGTATCTTTTGTGTTTACATCTTCTAATGCTTTATTTATTCCTAAATATGTTGCATTAGATTTTGGTGATGTTGCAACATAGGTTGCTGCTTGTGATAATATTATTCTGGCCTCTGGCATTCCAATCATATTTACTGCTTGCATTGCTGATGTTGCTACAACTAATGCATTTGGATTTGCCATTCCAACATCTTCTGTTGATGCAATTACTATTCTTCTTGCTAAAAATACAGGGTCTTCTCCACCCTGTAATGCTCTTGCTAGATAAAATATTGTTGCATCAGGGTCGCTACCTCTCATAGATTTTATAAATGCACTTATATTATCATAATGGCTATCTCCATTTTTATCAAATACTGCTTTTCTTTTATTTATACTTTCTGCAATAATTTCATCTGTTATATGTATGTACCCATCTTCACTCATTTTTGTTGTTAAAACTGCTACTTCTAACCCATTTAATGCTGTTCTTACATCTCCATTTGATACTACTGCTATTTTTTCTAATGTTGAATCTTCTATTTTTATATTGTAATTTTTTAAACCATTTTCACTTTCTAATGAATTTTTTAATATTTTATAAATATCTTTTGTTGTTAATGGTTCTAATTTTACTACCATTGACCTTGATATTAAAGCCTTATTTACTTCAAAATATGGGTTTTCTGTTGTTGCTCCTATTAGTATTACTGTTCCATCTTCTACAAATGGTAATAAAGCATCTTGTTGTAATTTATTAAATCTATGTATCTCATCAATAAATAATATACATTTTCCACTTGGATTTAAAAGTGAATTTTGTGCTTCTTCTATGGCTTTTTTTATTTCTTGTACTCCTGATGTTACTGCATTTAATCTTGTAAATTTATATTTTGTCGTATTACTTATTATTTTAGCAAGTGAAGTTTTACCACAGCCGGGTGGTCCCCATAATATTAAACTTGATAATCTATCTGCTTTAATTGTTCTATATAATAATTTATCTTTACCTAAAACGTGTTCTTGTCCAACATATTCTTCTAATGTTTTTGGGCACATTCTATATGCTAATGGTTCATTTACATTCATTTTTTTATCCTTTCATAATTATAAATTAAGATTTAAGTTTTATACTAAAATAATTTTTTAAGATAATAATGTTAATCCTTTTCTAATTAAATCTTCTACTGAAAGTTTTTCTTTATCTACTTTTTCAAATGCTTTTTCTATTTCTTTTCTATTATAACCTAAAACTTGTAATGCAGATATTGCTTCTGTTACTTTATCATCATAATCTATTGCTTCTTTTATTTCTTCATTTGATTTTGCATTTGTTGTTACTGCTTGTTCTGTTTTTAATTTATCTTTTAATTCTAGTATTATTCTTGCAGCAGTTTTTGCTCCTATTCCTTGTATTTTAACAAGTTTTGATGTATCATTTGCTAATATTGCAAGTGCAAAACTTGATGGGGCTATGTTTGACAACATTACTAACGCAGATTTTGCTCCTACTCCACTTACAGATATTAATAATTCAAACATTCTTAATTCTTCATTTGTTAAAAATCCATATAGACTTATATCATCTTCTCTTACATGATAATGTGTATATACTTTGACTTGTTCTCCTATTTCTCCTATTTTTTCTATTGCGGTTTCAGACATAAATATTTTGTACCCTATTCCATAAGTTTCAATTACAACATAGTTATTTGCTTTTCCTTCTATACTTCCTTTTATATATTGATACATTTTTTTGCTCCTTTATCAAACAAATTTTCTATAATTTTATCATAAAAAAAATTTTTTTCAAGTATTTTTTATGATTTTTTTAAATTTAGTTGTTTTGCTAAAATTTCCGCTTCGCTTTCTTCGGCTTAAAATTATTTAAAAATTTAAATGTATTTTACGTTTAGTTTAATTTCAATATAAAAAAAGTGCATTTCGCTTCTCAACATAACTGCGTAATAATTTGTAATTAAATTTAATGAGCCTCTTTCGCTGCTCTTGAAAATTTTTTTCAAAAATTTCCAAGCCTTCGAACATCCCTCATTAAATTCAATAACAAATTCTAACTTGTGATGTCTCCAACGCTCAATTTACTTTTTTGATATTGAAATTACTAAACGTACGAAAGTTTAGCACTATGATTTAAGTTGTTTTAAGTAAATTTATCTTTAATGCAAAAGTAGCGAGCGTGAGGCAAAAATTATATTTTTTTCTAATGAGTTCGACCTTCTGTTTTGCCCAAGCAATATAGTACGATTCATAAGATATACCAATACATATTTCTGTTTTGAAATGTTTGAAGAACGGAATTAGAAAAAAAATAATTTTAAGCCGAAGAAAGCGGAGCGGAAATTTTATAAAAGATTTATAAATACAAATAAAATTTACTGTAATTAATTGACTTTTTCCAAATTCTATTATATATTTATGGATAGAAAAATTTTTATAAGGAGGAAAAAATATGTTAAAAAGCAAATTTAAAATAATTGTAACTATAATTACAATTATTGCACTTATATCAGCCTTTTGTATTACAGTTAAAGCAACTGATGATACATCTACACAAATATTAGAAGAAACTAATGTAGAAAATGAAGTTGATGACTCTACAAATGAAGAAGTTCTAGAAGGAGATGAGACAACTGAGCCTGAAACAAATAATGAAACAACTGAAGAACCAAATGAAGAAGTTGAACCTGAAGACGAAATGGTATATGATGACTTATACTTATTTGAAAACAACATTACCATGGATAAAA
>CANQOW010000003.1 GCA_947625545.1 uncultured Clostridia bacterium | reverse complement strand
TTTTACATATCTTCATCTTCTTCACTGCTATCTTCACAGCCATCACATTCACAACAATGTCCACTACAACCTTCATCATCTTGATTCCAGTCTAATTCAATAACATTATTGCATTCTGGACATTTAATTTCAGATTTTATTTCGTCATTCATATCTACTTCAAATTCTGTATTACAATATGGGCAAATTACTTCAAAACCAATATCTTCATCATCATTTAAATAAATATCGTCTTCAATTTGTTTTATTGTTGATTCCATTTGTTGCATTCTAGTATTTAATTCTTTATGTTTTACAATTAATCTGTTCATTTTATCCATATTTAATTCTGCTATTTTATCTAGTTCATCCATAAAAAGAATTGAAATATTATAAACTTGTGTTTTAATATATTCTAAATCTTTTTTGTTTTCAATATTTTTATCTAAATCATCAATAATCTTTTTAAATTTTTCTTGTAAATCAGACATACAAAACCTTCCTTAAATTCTTTCCATGTATTCGCCAGTTCTTGTGTCTATTTTTATAATATCTCCAATATTAACGAATAATGGAACTGATATTTCTAAACCATTTTCTAATGTTGCAGGTTTACCAGATGTTGTTGTTGTATTTCCACTAAATCCTGGTTCAGTATATGTAACTTCTAATTCAACAAACATTGGTGGTTCAACACTGAATACATTACCTTTAAATGATAAAATTTTTACTGTCATATTTTCTTTTATGTATTTTAAACTATCTCCTAATTGTTCTTTATTTAATGGTATTTGTTCATAAGTAGTATTATCCATAAAATAATATAAATCTCCATCATTATATAAATATTGCATTTCTCTTTTTTCTATTTCTGCTCCTTGTAATTTTTCTGATGGATTAAATGTTCTTTCTAATACTGACCCATTAATTACATTTTTTAATTTTGTTCTTACAAATGCTGCTCCTTTTCCTGGTTTTACATGTTGGAACTCTACTACTTTATAAACTGACCCATCAAGTTCAAAAGTTGTTCCATTTCTTACATCTCCTGCCATATATACATCTGCCATAATATTTCCTCACTTTCAATTTTATTAATTACTACAATATTATATACCATTTTTGCTTTAAAATCAAGTGTTTTATATTATAATATAATTTTTCTCAGATTTTGTTAAATTTATACATCCAAATTTTGTAATTAAAACAGTATCTTCTATTCTTACTCCAAATTTTCCCGGAATATAAATACCCGGTTCATTTGTTATTATCATATTTTCTTTTAAAATATTTTCTTTATGTGGTCCTATAAGTGGATATTCATGAACTTCCATTCCAACACAATGACCTAATGCGTGAATAAGGTCATATTTATATAAACTAAAATCACTTTCAACCATTTTAAATAATTGTTTTGTGTTTGCTCCTTCTTTCATTTCTTCTAATGTTTGTAATTGATTTTTTAATACTAAATCATATACTTTTTTATAATAATCTTGAACAAAATCTACAAAAATTGTTCTAGTCATATCTGAACAATAACCATTTACAATACAGCCCATATCTATTGTAATTATATCACCTGATTCAATTTTTTTGTTAGTTGGTACTGCGTGTGGCATAGAAGTATTTATTCCAGATGCAACTATTGGTGGAAAAGAAATTCCTTCTGCCCCATTTTCTTTAAAATATTTTTCAATTTCAAATGCAATTTGTTTTTCTGTCATTCCTTTTTTTATGTATGTTAGTAAATATTTAAAACATTCATCTGTTAATTTACATGCTTTTTTAATATTTTCTATTTCATTACTATCTTTTATTGCTCTTTGTTTTTCTATTATATCTTCACTTTCAATGAAATTATTTATTTTATATTTATGCATAAATTCTCTATATTTATAATATGTAACATATTTTTCTTCAAATCCTACATTTTCGCAAAAAACAAAGAAATTTTCATAATCATATTGTGAAATATTTTTTACATCTGTAACAATAATTTCATCATCTATTGTAAGTGTATTTTGAACTTTTTCTATATATCTACTGTCTGTAATATATATATTTTCTTTTCTAGTAATTAATAATATGCCTTCTGCTTCTATATTTGTTAAATATCTAATATTTATAGGGTTAGATATTATCATTCCCTCCATATTTAGACTTTTCATTCTTTCTCTTAAACATTTTATCTTTAAATTCAAAAATAACACCTCCTTTTAAATTTATTTAAACATTCCTAATGTAAATATCTTTAAAAGTACATATAAAATTGAAGAAAATGGAACTAACATCATTATAAAACAGCCTATTACTATAAATGGTCCAAATGGTATGTATTCATTTACTTTCTTTATTTTTGTTACAATTAAAATTATACTTAATATTGCACTAATTAAAAATGAAATTATAGTTAACATTATAGTGCTAGGTAGTCCAAAATATAAGCCTAATGCTCCCATAAATTTTACATCTCCAAAGCCCATTGCTTCTTTTCCGGCAATTAAACCTCCTATTAGTGTAATTATTAAGAATATTCCACCACCTGCAATCATACCTAATAACATATCTATTAATGCATTAATATTTACAGCACCTTCTATGAATGTAAAACCTAAACCAAATTCAAATATTGTTAGATTTAATCTATTTGGAATTATTTGAAATTTGTAATCTATTATAAATGCAGATAATAACATTGGTGTTAATACTAAATATTTTATTAATCTTATATTTTGTATTATTCCAGTTTGAGAAATTCCAAAAGTATATAATAATAATAAATAAATAATAGCATTTATTATCATTAAAATATAGTTTGGTTTTATTTTTCCTTCTTTATATTCATCTATAAAATCTTTACTAAATATTTTTTTATATTCTGGTAATCTATGATTGCACCAATTAATAAATTCTCCAACAAATAAACCTATAATTCCTACTATTAAATACAATATAATATGTACATTATTTATATACACTTTTATTACCTCCATTTCAATATAAGAAAATTGTGCGTTAGCGAAAGCATAGCTTTCGACACACACATGTGCGTTTTTTTCTATTCTTCTTTACTTTTTTTCTTTAAATAACTTTTTATTATTAAATTTTCTAATGGTCTTTTTATCATTGTTAGTGGAATATCTTTTTTATCAATAGGTTTTACTAAAATTGAAAACATCTTGCATCTATTAGCACCAATAACATCTGTCATAATTTGATCTCCAACTACTCCAATATTTTCATTATTTAACCCCATTTTTTCTTTTACCTTTAAAAAGCCTGATTTTAATGGTTTTTTTGCAAAGTTTATATAATCTATATTTAATTTTTTTGAAACATTTTCTACTTTTTCTTTTTTATTTGTATTTGATAATATGTATAATTTTATGTTATTTTCTTTTAATTTGTTTATCCATTCTTCAATTCCATTGGGCATATTTTTATAATAATCTATTAAAGTATTGTCTACATCTAATATTAAGCCTTTTAAATTATGCTTTTTTAAAAAGTCTATTGTAATATCTTTTGCACTATTTAGATAAACCTTTGGGTAAAGTATCATTTTTTTCTCACTTTCTATCTAATTTATTTTATATTATCATAAACAAAAGTTAATATCAATATATATTCATAAATTTTTTTATATTACATATATTGTACTATCTGTTATATGAAAGAAGGAATTTCTATGTTCGTATTTAATTTAAGTGTTAATAAAAATAAAATTTCTAAGATTATATTAATATGTGCTTGTATTTTAGTAGCATTTATTTTAATATTTGCTTGTATTAAAATTTTTAGTAAGAATTCTAGTTTTAAAATTAATGATAAAATTGTTGCTCCTGATGTTGTTGAATTAAATGCTGGAAATTATACAAATGTTTTAAAGTCTGTTCATGAAGATTTAGATTCTTATGTTGGGCAAAGTATTAGTTTTAGTGGTTATGTTTATAGATTATATGATTTTGCAGATAATGAATTTGTTCTTGCTAGAAATATGTTAGTAAGTTCTGATTATAAAACATTAGTTGTTGGATTTTTATGTAATTGTAAAGATATTTCTAAGTATCCAGATAATACTTGGGTTAAGATTATAGGTAAGATTACAAAAGGTGATTATCACGGTGAAATTCCTGTTATTGAAGTAACTAAAATAGAACAAATAAAGAAACCATCTGATGAGTATGTTTACCCACCTGATGATTTCTATATACCTACTTCTGCATTATTTTAATTTATTTTTGGTCTAATATAGTTTTTACAAAACCTTGGTCAATTAAAGTTTTAAAGACATTTTTAAAGATAATTAATATAATTGGCCCAATTAACATTCCAATTAATCCAATAAATTTAAAACCAGTGTACATTGCAATTAATGTAAATATTGGGTGAATTCCTATATGTTTGCTAACTATTTTTGGTTCTAAAAACTGTCTTAAAACTAAAATTATAGCATATAAAATTAAAATTGCAATGGCAAGTTTAATATTTCCATTTATAGCACATATAATAGCCCAAGGTACCATTGCTGTACCTGCACCTAAGATTGGCAAAGCATCAACAAATGCAATTCCTAATCCTGCAAGTAATGGATATTGTATTCCAAAGCCCATTAAATTAAATATAAATAAACCTATAAGAATAATTACAAAATCTATTAAAATTAATGTTGCTTGTGCTTTTAAATAATTACCTAATGTTTCAATTAATTCTCTAAAATGCATACCCATTTTTTTAACCCACGATTTTGGTAAGTGATGCTCCATTTGGTCTAATAAATATAACTTGTCCGTACAAATAAAATAAATTGCAAGTAATGTTACAACTACATATATTGCAATCGTAGGAATTAATGTTATTACATTAATAATTGAATTTAATAAATTAGATACCCAATTAGAAACTGCTTTTAAAAAATCTCCTGTTGAATCATTTAAAATATTTGTTATTTCAGATGATACATTTATTTTATCAAAATCTAAATTATTTATTATATCTTGAACTTGTATGTATGCTTTTTCAAAATATCCATTTAAACCATTTAATAAATTAGATGCTTCTAAAATTAAACTTGTTATTCCCCATATTAATAATCCTATTATCAATGCAAAAACTATTATTAATACAATAACTGCACTTGTTTTTCTAGTTAAGTTTGTTTTCTTATTTACAAATTTTATTAATGGTTCAATTAATAATGATATAATACCTGCTATTAAAAATGGCATATAAAATATGGCAAGTTTAAATGATAAATATAAGCCGATAATAGTAATAATAAACATTAAAACTCTTTTTGCTACTCTTGTCCAATATCCCATATCTACTACCATTTGTATTTCTCCTTTCACAAGTATTGTTATATCATTAAAATGTGTAATTGTCAATATATGGTAAAAATCTTTTCTAAAAATTATAGTATACTTTAAATTTCCGCCTATCTTTGCAAGAAATACATTTAATTTTACTCGTTCCTTGTTGGTCGCTTTCGCTTCCATGCTACGCGTCACTTCATAAAATTAAATGTATTTCTTACAAACGGCTAAATATTACTTTTTATTTTTATTCTGCATTTTTTGCATTGCAACTACAATTACAAATACTTTCTACTGTATCTGAAACTTCTTTTGCACTTACTTTTTTATGATTTGCTAAATCTCCTACTGTTAACATACCTACTATTTTATTATTTTCAACAACAGGTATTCTTCTTATTTGTAAATCAGACATTAATTTTGTTGCTTCAGATACATCAGAATCTGTATTACAACAACAAACACTAGTAGTCATTATTTCACTAATAGGTGTCTCTTTTGCATCTTTATCGCAAGCAATACTTCTTAATATAATATCTCTATCTGTAACTAAGCCTACAATATTTTTGCTTTCATCACATACAGGCATACAACCAACATGTCTTTCACTCATTTTTTTTGCTACATCACAAACAGTATCACTTGGACAACAACAACATACATCTAAACTCATACATTCTTTTACTTTCATAAATTTTCAACCTTTCATTAAAATTATATAAGATTATTTAATATCTCTTTATATATTTTTAACGAAAAATTTTTATTTATTCACTAATATTGTTTACTATGCTTTTGAACTTATTTCCACGTTCTTCAAAATTTTTAAACATATCAAAACTTGCACTTGCAGGGGAAAATAATACAATTTGACCTTTTTTTGCAATTTTTTTAGCCATTTTTACTGTATCTTCTAAGGTTTCACATATATATGTATCAATTTTTTTATTTTGATTTTCTGCTTCTTGTTTTACTGCATTAAAAATCTTTCCAGCAGTTTGACCTATTAATATTAAGCCTTTTACTTTTTCTAAAATTGGTTTTGCAATCGGTGTATAATCTAAATTTTTATCATATCCACCTGCAATTAAAATTATATCTTCTTTAAATGAATTTAATCCTGCTATTGTTCTTGTAGGACTTGTTCCTATTGAATCATTATACCATTTTACTCCATCTATTTCTTTTATAAATTCTAATCTGTGTTCAACACCTTTGAAGTTTTTAATTGTTTGTGAAGATAAATCTATATCAACTAAAGAACTTGTTGCACCTAATGCTGCACATATATTTTCGTAATTATGCATTCCTTTTAGTTTTATATCATTTACATCTAGTATATGTCTTCTTATTGCTTCCTTGCTTTCTTTTATAATATTATTATCTACAATAAATCCATTTGCAATTTTTTCTTTTGAACTAAAAAATATAACCTTTCCATTTGCCTCTTTTGCACAATTTCTTGTAATTTCATTATCATAATTTAAAACTACTATTCCATCTTCATCTTGATATTTAAATATGTTTTTCTTTGCCTCAATATATTCTTCATAACTAGAATGAACATTTAGGTGATTTGGACTTATATTTGTTATTACAGATATTTTAGGACTAATTTTCATATTCATTAATTGAAAACTACTTAATTCTAATACTATTATGTCATCAGGTGTCATTTCATTTATTTTTGTAAATAATGGGTATCCAATATTTCCTCCTAAAAAGCACCTATATCCATTTTCTTTTAAAATTTCATATATCAAACTTGTTGTAGTTGTTTTTCCATCACTTCCGGTAACTCCTATAATTGTACCCGGACATAATTCCATTAACATTTCTATTTCTGATGTTAATTTTGCTCCATTTTGAACTGCTTTTTCTAATTCTGGAATATTTGGCATACAACTTGGTGATCTAAATATTATATCAAATCCATTTAATTTTGTAAGATTATCTTTTCCAAATTCATATTTAAAAGAATATGTATTTAATTTTTTAATTATTTCTTCTGGAATTTTATCTTGTTCTCTATTATCAAAAACTGTAACTTTTGAACCTAGGTTATAGAAATAATCTAAAAGAGGAATATTACTTACACCTAAACCTATAATTGCAATATTTTTGTTTTTAACACTTTCATTAAATTTTTCTAATTTATCATTTTTATATTCCACTTTTTACCCTCCCAAAAATTTTTTAATCAATTTTATAATATGCATTTATTTTTATTTTTGTTAAAACATATATATTATAAACATAAGAAATATAAAAATCAAGTTTTTTATCTAGATTTTTCAATTATATCCACAATATCACCTATATATTCTCCAATTACTGGTATATTTAGCATAACTATTCTTCTTAAAATAATTAAAATAATTGCAGTTATTATTGTAAAACCAATTCCAATTCCTATGCCTCGTAAAATTCCTGCTAATAAATTTCTTTTTACAATTTCTAATTTACTTCCTAATATATAAGATATTTCTTCTAAATTTGCTTTTGCAAAATTATTATTTAATTCATCAATTTTTTTATCTAATTTTTTATTGAACAAAAAAATCACCTAAACCTTTAAATTAGTTTAAGTGATTTCTTTTAAATTTATTCATTTTATTTTATATAAATTCCTAAGAATGATATTACAAAATATGCAACATAGAATATTGCTTCAATTATTAAGAATTTTTTAATAAATTTTTCATCTTCTTTTGCTCCAAATAATTCTTTTAATCCAAAGTATAATAAAACTGTTGAAATTACTGTGCAGAAAGATGAAAATGCAGTTATAATAGTTGTATCTCTTAATTTAAAAATTTTTAATAAATTAACTATTGCTGCTAAAAATAATGGTATTTTTGTTGCTGTAATTGTGCTAATATTTGTAATTAATGTTTTCTTATTTTCTTTATTCATCATTAATGCAATTAGAGCTATAACAATTATTCCTAATACTGGTGCTATAATTGCTTTAATTACTGTAAGTATATGGTCTCCAAAATTATATTTGAAGAAATGTGAATATCCAGATATTGTTGAAATAGCGATTAATATTGCCCATATAACTACAATGAAAATTGCTGTAATAAAGTATTTATTTTCTGTATTATCTGCAATTTCTTTGATTTTTCCTATTGGATTTTTTACAAAGTCTACTACAAAATTTGTTGTTTCTTTGCTTTCTTTTTTGATGTCTACATTTTTTACTTTTGATTTAACCTCATTAATTGTGTCTGTTGTCTCTTTTTTTAATTCGTCAGTATCAATTTTTTTGTTAGTTTCAGTTTCTTCTTTTCCTTGTGTTGCTTCTACATTTTCGTTGTTTGATGGTACAGCATCTTTTATTTCTTCTGTACTATTTTCATTATTTTCTTCCATTATAAAACCTCCATTCAAGCAAATAATATTGCTTTTTTACTTCTTTTATAAATATATTTAATTAGTATCATTATTATACTACTATATTTTTTAGTTGTCAATTAATCTCCTAAACAAATTCCAATATTTCTTGCAGTTTTAACTAAATCATCATCCATAGAAACTTTTCTTAAATTACTTTCAGCAGTATTTCCAGATACTGCACCTATTTCTTTATTATTCCCAACAACGTCTTCTAATGAAACACTATCTAATTTTCCATTTTTTAGAACTGCTAGTACACCAAATCTTCCTTCTATTGCAAGTTCCATTGCTTTTGAACCATATTTAGTTGAAAGAACTCTATCAAATGCAGTTGGTGTTCCTCCTCTTTGCATATATCCAAGTGTTGTGTTTCTTGCTTCTAATCCTGTTAAGTTTTGTAATTCTTTTGCAACTCTATCTCCAACACCACCAAGTTTTGTATTATCAACTCCTTTTCCATTATCTCTCATACCTTCTATTGTAATATCTCCACCTTTTGGCATTGCTCCTTCTGCAACAACTACTATACTAAATCTTTTTCCTTTTGCAATTCTTTCATTAATTTTTTCTACTGCTTTATTTATATCATAAGGAATCTCTGGAATTAATGCTATATCTGCTCCACCTGATATTGCTGATTCTAATGCTATCCAACCTGCATATCTTCCCATAACTTCTAAGACCATTATTCTATGATGTGTTTCACCTGTTGTGTGTAATCTGTCTAATGCATCTGTTGCAACAGATACTGCTGTGTTATATCCAAAAGTTATATCTGTACATGCAACATCATTATCTATTGTTTTTGGAACACCAATTACATTTACACCTCTTACAGAAAAATCTCTTGCAGATTTTTGTGTTCCATCTCCTCCTAATGTAAATATACAATCAAATCCATTATTTTTTATATTTTGAACACATTGTTCTGATAAGTCTTTATAAACAACTTGTCCATTTTCTTCTACTTTATAATTAAATACGTTTGCATTTGTAGAAGAACCAATAATTGAACCTCCTTTTTGAAGAATTCCTGATGAAATTTCTGAATTATCTAATCTTACAAATTCATTTTTTAATAATCCTCTATATCCATCAATAAATCCGTAACATTCTACTCCATGTTTTTCAGCTGTTTTAACGATTCCCCTTATAACTGCATTAAATCCTGAAACATCTCCACCATTTGCTAATATTGCAACTTTTTTTACCATAAAAACCTCCAATTTTATTTTAGCAATTTATATTGCTTTTACTTTTTTATTTATTATATCAATTTTTTAAATATTTACAATACATTTTTTAAATTTTGTATTCAATATCTTCCATAAAATCAAATAATTCTTTAACTCTTTTTAATGTAAGCATTGTAATTTTAGGATGTGGACTCTTTTTCTTTTCAGTTATTAATTCCTGTGAATAACAATTTTTTGTAAGTTTAGATATTAAATATCTATTATCTAAATATGTGTAATAAATTTGATAGCCTCTATCTAAATCATACCAAAAGTTTTTAAAAGTATAATCTTTTTCCATTAAATTCATTCCTTTCAAGACATAAATTATTTTTAAATTTAATTTATTCTCTTCTTTTATCTATTATTTAATCATTTCTTCAAATTCTGCTTCTGTAATTACTGGTATTCCTAAGCTTTGTGCTTTTGTTAATTTACTTCCTGCTTCATCTCCTGCTAAAACATAACTTGTTTTTTTAGATACAGATGAAGATGTTTTTCCTCCAAACTTTTCTATTATATCTGATGCCTCATCTCGTGTGTATTTTTCTAATGTTCCTGTTAATACAAAAGTTTTACCTAAAAATCTTTCATCAGTATTTTCGTCTTCTATAAGTTTCATATTAACTTTTGCTTCTTTAAGTCTTTTTATTAAATCATGTGTTTGTTCTTGGCTAAAAAATTCATGTACACTATTTGCAGTTATTTCTCCTAAATCATCTACATATGTTAAAGATTCATAACTTGCTTTCATAATATTATCTATATTTTTATATCTTCTTGCTAAAATTTTAGCAGATTTTGTACCAATATGTTGTATTCCTAATGCACAAATTAATTTATCTAAATTATTATTTTTACTTTCTTCAATAGCATTTATTAAATTGCTTGCAAATTTTTTTCCATTCTTTTTTAATTTTTCTATATCTTCTTGTTTTAAATAATATATATCTGCAATATTTTGTATTAAATTATTTTCTAATAACTGCTCTATAACTGCATAACCTAATCCATCAATATCCATACCTGATTTTGAGGCAAAATGAACTATATTTCTTAAATTTCTTGCAGGGCACTCTATTCCTATACATTTTGTTGCAGATTCTCCCGGATTTCTTATTGCAGGTTCACCACATACTGGACAAAATTTCGGCATTTCAAAGTCTTTTTCTTCTCCTGTTCTTTTTTCTTTTACAACTTCAACTACCTCTGGTATAACATCTCCTGCTTTTTTTATAATTACATGATCACCAATTTTTAAATCTTTTTCTATAATAAAATCTTCATTGTGAAGTGTTGTTTTAGATATTGTAGACCCTGCTAATTTTATTGGCTCTAATATTGCCATTGGTGTTATAACACCTGTTCTTCCTACTTGGCATACAATATCTTTTAATATTGTTTCTTTTTGTTCTGGTGGATATTTATATGCTATTGCCCATTTTGGTGTTTTGTATGTTACACCAATTTCTTCTCTTAATTCTAAATTATCTACTTTTATAACTGCACCATCTATTCCAAAACTTATATTTTCTCTATTATCTCCTATTTTTTCTATTTCTTTTATAACTTGATTTATATTATTACATAAATTAAATATGGGAACTACATTAAACCCCAATTTTTTCATATATTTTAAAGATTCATAATGAGAATTGAATTGTATTGTATCTGATTTTTGAACATTAAATATAAATATGTCTAATGGTCTTGATGCTGTAATTTTACTATCTAATTGTCGTAAAGAGCCTGCTGCTGCATTTCTAGCATTTGCAAATAAGGTTTCTCCTAAAACCTCTCTTTCTTGATTTAATTTTTCAAATTCTTCTTTTCCTATAAAAACTTCTCCACGTACAATTATATCGACATTTTCAGTTAATTTTTTAGGTATATTTTTGATTGTTTTTAAGTTTTCTGTTATATCTTCTCCAACTTGTCCATCTCCACGAGTTGCACCTCTAACAAATTCCCCATTTTTATACTCTAATGAAACAGATAATCCATCTATTTTTGTTTCTACAACATATTTTAATTCTTCATTAAATTCTTGTGCAGATTTTCTTATTCTAACATCAAAATCTTTTAAATCATCAAAATTGAAAATATCTTGTAAACTTTGTAATGGAACTTCATGTATTACTTTTTCAAACCCTTCTTTTACTGTTCCACCTACTTTTTGTGTTAATGAATCTTTTGTAATAAATTCAGGATATTCTTTTTCTAAATTTTTTAATTCATTCATTAACATATCATATTCAAAGTCACTTATTTCAGGGTTATCATCATCATAGTATTTTTTTGCATGATATGATGTTGTTTCTCTTAAATATTTTATTCTTTCTTCTGCTTGTTTTTTATCCATATTGGTCTCCTTAACTTTTATAATATTTTATTAATCTTTAAATAAATTCTTTCCATTTTTAACATAATCCCAACCAGAAAATATTGTTGCTATTACAGATATGAACATTATTCCTGTTGCAAATATATTTAAAATTAAACTATATCCTTGTAAATTACCATTTAAAAAGGCTCCATAAGCATTTATATCTGTAAATGCAAGTATTACTGCAATCATTTGTGTTACTGTTTTTAGTTTACCCCAAATTGATGCTGCTATAACTTCTCCACCTTTTGTAACTGCAACTAATCTATAACCAGATACAACAAATTCCCTTGTTATAACTATTATTGGTATCCATGCAGGTAATTTATTCATTTCTAATAACATTAACATTGCGGATAATACAAGTATTTTATCTGCAATAGGGTCTAAAAATTTTCCAAATGTGGTTATTTGATTTTTAGAACGTGCTATATATCCATCTAATTTATCTGTTAATGATGCTATACAAAATATAATGTTTATTAACCAATATGTAATTGGTATATTTAAAAATTCTCCTTGTATGTTGAAAAATGGTATTATTACCATTATTGGTACTAATATTACTCTAAATATTGTAAGTTTATTTGCTAAGTTCATTTTATTTCCTCCATTACTTTTTTATTTCTATATTATATATAATATTTCAAAAAAAATAAATACCTATTTGGTATTTATTTTAAATTTTTAAATTCCTTCTAATCCACCTTCTAATGTTTGCACATTATTATATCCTAATTTATTTAATATATTAACTGCTTTTTTACTTCTTGAACCCATTTGGCAGTATGTTATTATTGTATCATCATAATTTAAATATTTATCCGCATTCATTTTTATTTCTGATAATGGTATATTAATAGCACCATTTAAATGTCCTTCATTATATTCTTGTCTACTTCTTACATCTAAAAGTACAACTTTATTGTTGTTTTTTATTATTTCATTTAATTCTTTAAAGCTTACTGTACATCTATTATTTTGGCTCTTTATACCATTAATTATTATGTTGTAAATTGTTTTACTAATATTATTAAATTTCATTTTATTTTCTTTCCTTTTTAGTACAAATTATTCTAATATTAGTATATGTTTTTTTATGTAAAATGTTATTTATATTTTTTTGTTATTTTTAATGTGTGTGGATAATGTGGATAACTTTGTGAATAGTTATAAATTAAGGTTTATTTTTTTCCACTTATGAACGTTTAAATAATTTAAAATTTTATGTTACTTAAATATTTATTTTTAAACCTTTTTATGTAGATTTTTTATTTTTTTGTAATATTTCTTTTTAAAAACAAGAGTACCAAGGTTTTTGGTACTCTTACTATGTAATATATTTGTAATGTATTTGTAATATAATGCATTTATTTTTATTTTACACAAAATTTTTACATTTTCTTTTGCATATTCTATATTCTAAAATTGCACGTTTTTAACGTCCCCAATGTGCGTTTTGTGCGTTTTATTTAACATATAATGCTACTCTAAATGTTAAACCACCCGTATAGTATTCTCCTCCACTATGCCAACGACAACCTGGAAAAAAATCTGTGCTCAATTGAAAATTGCACCCTCCACGATCAATGTAATTAGAAGTATTATAAACTTCATTTGTCCATTCCCACAAATTTCCTGAAATATCATATATATTTTTTCTTTTTGTATAATCAGTATGCCCTGTTTTTAATAACCAAATATCAGACGTTCCTTTTATTGTTTGATTTACTTTTTGCCATGTTGCTCCATCATCTGTTGAATATTCTGTTATACCTGGTATAGTAGAATTTATAAAGTTTCCCCATTCATTACTTCCTGTTTCTACATTTACTCCATCATTTTCTAACCATTTTAATATTGTATCCCACATATTACCTGTAACTAAAACACTTTGCACATATTGCGTTTTATACATATTTTCAGAGTTTTTCTTTGCATTACCATAATCTATAAAATTCCATGGTACTTGATTTTTTTTACTAACAGGAATACCTTCTATATTTCTTGCGTCCATGCTTGCAGTTTTTAATGCGTTTTTCATTTTACTATCTGTTGTATTCTCATTTATTCCTGCTTCATATCTTGCTATATAAAATCCACCATATTTTTTTATTTGTTCTTCTTCATCAATATTATTTGGTAAAACTGATTCACTCAAAACAGATAAATTTGTTACTCTAGCTTCATTGTTTGAATAAATTTTTTTCTCATATTTTACATCTGTTCCATCTACTGGTACCCAAACAAATTCATTTCCATATCTATCTTGTATTACAAGACCATCATTCCAACCTTTAACAATTTTACCTAAATTTTCATCTTCTACTACTTCCCAACTAGCATCTTCTGTTTCTAATATATCAAAACCTTTTGGGATAATAGGGTTATAATAAGCTGGCATTCTTCCTGTTATAGTTCTTGTTTGGTCTGTATAATAATAATAACTATATTTATAACCTTTAAAGGTTACATCATACATATTTTCATCTTTGCTATTTATAGTAACTTTTGCTTTAGTATCTTCTTTTTGTAATTCTGTTTTTAATTTTTCTATAAATTGCTCAATATTATCATCACTTTCAATTTTTAATTTTTCAATTGCAATTTCTACAGTTTGTTTAGCATCTGTTTCATTTATTAAATTTTTTTCATCTTTAACAGCAGACATTAAACCATCATCATTAGTTACATTATACATTACTACTGAAGATAGTATTAATAAAATTATTACTGTAATTATTAAAGAAACTAATGTAATACCTTTTTCTTTTTTAAAATTATACATTTTAATTTCCTCCAAATCATTAGTACGTTTCAAATATATTTTATACAAAGTAATAAAAAATGTCAATAAAAATTATTCTAAATATTTCTTTAAAAATTTTCCAGTATAAGACCTTTCATTTTTCACTACTTGCTCTGGTGTTCCAACTTGAATTATTGTTCCTCCATTATCTCCACCTTCTGGTCCTAAATCTATTATATAATCACAAGTTTTTATTAAATCTAGATTATGCTCTATTACTATTATGCTATTTCCTGTATCTACTAATCTTTGTAATATATCAATTAATTTATGAACATCTGCCATGTGTAAACCAGTTGTTGGCTCATCTAAAATATATAAAGTTTTTCCAGTTGCTTTTTTTGATAATTCTGTTGCTAATTTTACACGTTGTGCTTCTCCACCAGATAATGTAGTTGATGGTTGTCCTAATTTTATATATCCTAATCCTACATCACTTAATGTTTGTATTTTACTTTTAATTCTAGGTACATTTTCAAAAAATACTAATGCCTCATCAACAGTCATATCTAAAACATCTGCAATTGTTTTTCCTTTATATTTTACTTCTAATGTTTCTTTATTATATCTTTTTCCATTACAAACTTCGCATGGTACATAAATATCTGGTAAAAAGTGCATTTCAATTTTTAATATACCATCACCTGAGCATGCCTCACATCTACCACCTGGAACATTAAAACTAAATCTACCTTTTTGATATCCTCTTAATTTTGCTTCATTTGTTGTAGCAAAAATATCTCTAATCATATCAAATACTCCTGTATATGTTGCAGGATTTGAACGTGGTGTTCTTCCAATTGGAGATTGGTCTATATTTATTATTTTATCTATGTTTTCTACTCCCTTTATTTCTTTGCATTTACCTGGTTTTTCACGTGAACCATAAATATCTCTTGCAAGTGTTTTATAAAGTATTTCATTTACAAGAGTACTTTTACCTGAGCCAGAAACACCTGTAACACAAGTAAATACACCTAATGGAAATTTAACATTTATATTTTTTAAATTATTTTCAGTTGCTCCTATAACCTCTATACACTTTTTACTTACTTTTCTTCTTTGTTTAGGAACAGCAATTTTCTTTCTTCCACTTAAATATTGTCCTGTAATAGAATTTGGCACTAATTTTATTTCTTCTGCTGTACCTTGTGCCATAACTCTACCACCATTTACACCAGCTTCTGGTCCTATATCTATTATTTGGTCTGCTGCATACATTGTATCTTCATCATGTTCTACAACTAAAACTGTATTTCCTAAATCTCTTAATTTTTTTAAAGTTGCTATTAATTTATCATTATCTCTTTGATGAAGTCCTATGCTTGGCTCGTCTAATATATATAACACACCTGTTAAACTTGAACCAATTTGTGTTGCAAGTCTAATACGTTGTGCTTCTCCTCCTGAAAGTGTGCCTGCGCTTCTTGATAATGTTAAATATTCAAGACCAACATCCATTAAAAATTGTAATCTTTTATTTAATTCTTTAAAAATTTGGTCTGCTATCATTTCTTCTGTTTTTGTAAGTTTTAAATTGTTTATAAAGTCTTTTATTTTATTAATTGGCATATCTGTAAGTTCATTAATATTTTTATCTCCTACTTTTACAGATAAACTTTCTTTTCTTAATCTTGCACCTTTACATGTAGGGCAATCACTATCACTCATGTATAATTCATAAAATTCTTTCATTCCTGGTGATTTTGTTTCAGCATATCTTCTTTCTAATGTTGGAATTACCCCTTCAAATGGACATGTGAATTTTCTTATTCCACTTGAACTTTCATATTCAAAATCTATTTTTTCATTTCCTGTACCATATAATATTTTATCTAAAAACTCTCTTGGTAAATCTTTAATTTTTTTAGATATATCTACACCATAATGTCTACCAATACTTTCAAAATACATTTTAGCCATTGTTTCTGTTTTTTTCATAGTACTTGCACCAAATGCTTTTACTCCATCATATAAAGTTTTATTTTTATCTGGAATAATTAAATCTTCGTCCATTTTCATTAAATAACCTATACCTGTACATGTTGGACATGCTCCAAATGGATTGTTAAATGAAAACATTCTTGGTGTAAGTTCCTCAATACTTATTCCACAATCTGGGCAAGCATAATTACAACTATATAATTTTTCTTCTTTTCCAACTATATCTACTAATACTACATTGTTTGCATTTTTTAAGGCAATTTCAATAGATTCTGCAAGTCTATTTCTAATTTCTGGTTTTATAACTAATCTATCTATTACTATTTCAATATTATGCTTTTTCTTTCTATCTATATCTAAATCATCTGTTAATTCTACTACATTACCATCAACTCTTGCACGTACAAAACCTTCTTTTGAATAACCTTGTAATAATTTAACAAATTCTCCTTTTCTTCCTCTAATTATAGGTGCTAAAACTTGTATTTTTGTTCCTTCTTCTAATTCCATTATATTATCTACAATTTGGTCTAAAGATTGTTTTTCTATTTTTTTACCACAATTTGGACAATATGGTACACCAATTCTTGCATAAAGCAAACGTATATAATCATATATTTCTGTAACTGTTCCAACTGTTGAACGTGGATTTTTAGATGTAGTTTTTTGGTCTATTGATATTGCAGGTGAAAGTCCTGTAATACTTTCTACATCAGGTTTTTCCATTAATCCTAAAAATTGTCTTGCATAGGCAGATAAACTTTCTACATATCTTCTTTGACCTTCTGCATATAGTGTATCAAATGCAAGTGAAGATTTCCCTGAACCTGAAAGTCCTGTTATTACTACTAATTTATCTCTTGGTATTTCCAAATTTATATTTTTTAAATTATGTTCTTTTGCTCCCTTAATAACTATTTTATCGTTCATTACTTTTTCCCCCAATATAATTATTATACTACTTTTTTGTCTAAATTCATAGATATTTTTGAATAATTTTAAATATCTTACGTATAATTTTAATAGATTATTTTGAAAGGTTGTGGTGCACTTATGAAAATAGAAAGAATACAAGAAATGTTAAAGTCTAAAGAAAAGACTGATGTTTTTTACGAGGATAGACCTGTTTGGATACAAGATATTCATAATAATATGGCTACTGTTGGCTTTATTGATAATAACGAAGAAAGAGATGTTTTTATAGAAGATTTGTATGAAGATAATTTGTATAATTAAAAGTGTTAATAATTTAAAATTTTACTAGAGTTTAAAAAACGTAAAATGACAGGTTAGAAATAACCTGTCATTTTTTATTCACTATGCTTCTAGTTCTTTATATTTTTTTATAAGCATTAATCCTATTACAAAAGATATTAATAATGTTAATCCAAATATAAAGTATTCACCTGAAATTACTATTCCTGTTGTACCTTCTGGTGGAGAAACTATTGTTTCTTCTGCACTTGCTGAATCTGGTTCTGCAATTCTTATTGGATTTACTCCAGTATTTTCTGTAATACTATCTGTATCATTATCTGAAGAACTTGTTACTCCTTTTATGAAATCCCAATATAAGTTACCTTGTCTTGATGTATATGTCATTGGATCTAAGTTACCATATATTGAAGAATAATCTCCTCTACCTTTTGTATTTGTTGAACTTACTATTTCTGCTCTATTTTCATAGTTAAAGTTTGAATCCTCTTCAGGAGATAAGTTCTTTTCTAATGTTAATTTCTTAGTTTCTCCTGGCTTAAATGTTGCTTTTACTATAGTTTGATATGTTGATAAATCTATTTTATTTATGTCGTCTTCTGTATTTAATGCAGATTTACTATTTACATATTTATCTATATTTATTAAATCATCAGTTGTTGTAGTTTCCCAACCATAGAATGAGTTTGTATTACCTTCATTATTTATATAACCTGCACCATAGTTTATATTGTTTGTTACATAATCTATAACTACTATATCAGAAATTTCATTTCCCGCTTCGCTATTATCTTTTACTGTTATATCATAAGTTATTTTTAAAGTAGCACCATTTATTAATTCTTTGTCTATTTCCATGTCAACAAATCCATCTTCGCCCATTATCCATCTAACGTATTTAACATTTCCATTTTTCCAATCTTCATAAGTTCCACCTGAAATTTCTTTTCCTGTACTATCTACTAGAGAAATATATGAAACTTTCTTTATTAAATCAAGTTGTGCTCTTGAACGTTCAACTATACCAAAGTCAACATTTGTTATATCATAAACGTAATTATATTTTCCATCTTCATTTGCAGTAGTTGTATTTCCATTAGTGTTTTCATTTTTAGTTCCTACATATTCCATTTCAAGTTTCATAACATCAGTTGTAGCGAACATATATGCTTGTTCTTTTAATTTTGTTACAAGACTTCTATTAACTTTTGAATCTTTATATGAATTTAATATTTCTGCATTTTCATTTATAATTGTTTTAAAGTTATTAGTTACTTCTTCTCTTCTTACTTTATCATCAACTGCATCTGAATATCTTGTATTTGTTTCTATATCTGAATCTGTATACCAATATCCATTTGCACCAAATGTAGTATTTGATAATTTTTCTGTATTTTCAAAAGATTCACCATTATATGATTTTTCATTTGGCATACTTAATGTATTTCCTTCATCATCTACTATATTTTTAGTTGTTAATGCTGTTTTATCTGTATTACCATAAGCAAATCTTATAACATAATTTCCTGGTCTTATATTTGTAAATTTATATGATCCATTAACAGTTTGTGTTTGTGCACTTAATTTTTCTGTTCCATCTGCTAATATTTGTATTAATTGAACTGTTGCACCTTCAATTAATGTATCATTTTCATCAAATTGATGGTTTGCTAATGATTGTCTTGTTGTATCTTTATTTAATATTTCACCTGTTACTACATCTTCAAATATAATTCCTGAAATAGTTCTTCCTTCTGTATTTGGATTTTTAAATATTAATGTAGGTGATTTACTTTCATCATCTTCATATTTTCCTTCAGCAAATCTATTTGTTTCAACAACATTTCCTGGCATTGAATCTATATCTATATATCCATTAGTTGTTTTATATCCATTAATTTCTGCTAAATTTAATGTCTTATATCCTTCTTCACTATTTAATACTTCTTCTGTTAATGTATTAGGAATATCTTTCATTTTTAATATCATAAATAATTCTATAGATTCATTATTTGCAAGTTCTTTATTATCTAATGTAATATATACTTTGTCATATCCTTCAACATTATCATTTTTTGTTCCTCTATTTGCATATATACTAGAATTTGAGAAACTATATTCGTTGTTGTCTTTATCATATACTTTTACTACTTCAAAATCGTTTTTATAATAATCAACTACCTCTGTAATAGTTCCTTTAATTGATGATTGATTTATTATACGTATTCTATATGTCAAATATATTGAATTATTATTATCATCATATCCACCTGCTTGTGCTATACCATTATCAGTTTTTGGAACATCTGATGAATAATGTATATCTGTTGTTCTTGCATAATTTATATATTCGTCTGTACTACTTATTGAAGTATTGTATTTTAAGTTTCTTATAGCTTCAACATTTCCATTTGTTAAGTTTGTATAATATGCTCTTAAATCTGATTCATTTACACCAAAACTAAATGCTTTTCCATTTGCTGCTCTTTTATCATAATCATAATTTCCTAAAACACCATTTATTGTTACTTCTGCTTTTAATACATCATCATATAAAGCCATATCAAATGTGCTTCTGTATTGTAAGCCTAAGTTTGCACAAGGAAGATTTGTTGTTATATCTTCATTTAATGTTTTTAAGTTATCTGTTAACATTTTATATTCGTCTTTATATGAAACAGATTTACATTTATCATACCAACCATTCAAATATTGTTGATTTTTTAAATCAAATACTGCCCATTGTACATCCTTTATTGTTTCTGAAGTATATCCTTCTTTTAGTTCTAACCATGTTCCTGTTATATTTGCTTCATATTTTACTGAGTCATTACTTTGTGCTATTAATTGATTTAAAGCATTAGTTAATTCTTGGTCTTGTTGGATAAATTTGCTTGAAACTGAAGTCCATTCTCCGTCTATACGTTCATCATAAGTTAAAGTACCAACACTTCCTGTTCCTGCATTATGCCAGTATGGTTCAGTATAACCTACAATTACTGTTTCTCCATTAACTGTACCTGGAATTGGATCTGCATAAAATCTATATATTGTATAACCATAATTTTTTGTAAATTGTACTTGGTTTATATTTGGGTAATTATGAGTTTCTACAACAGGATATATCATATTTCCTGTATTTGATTTTATACTTCCATTATATTCTTTAACTTTTTGTTCAGCATCTTTTAATATATTTCCTAATCCATCTATTCTAGCAGTTACTTGACAATCTTTAATAAAGTATGCCATAGTTTCATCCATATATTTTGATAAGTTATTATATAATGTTTCGTAATTATTTCCACATTTTGATAATCCATTTTTCATTGCTTCTTCAACATCATCTTGATTGTATGCTATATTATATCCACCTTTTGATTTTGAATAGTAGTTATATGGATATGTTCCAATTTCTGAAAATACATCTATAATTTTTTCTTTTCTATCTACTTCTGTTGCTTTAGAAGCATTTTCTAATTTTATATCATATCCTGATACATCTATGCCTGTTTCTGTAGTTGTTTTTATTTCTACATATCTCATACCATTATATGTAAATACTATATAATATGTATGTGATGGATTTAATCCATAAAATTCATAGAATCCATTTTCATCTGTATATGTAGTTGCTTTTCCATATTTATTTAATGCATCAAAATCTACATTTTCTATAATATATGTTCTGTTATTTTCCTTTCTTGTTGTTAAAGCCTCTTTAGTTGCAAATGTTGCTAATTTATTTGTTGATGCATCATAAATTTCAACTTTTATTCCTGCTAATCCTTTATCGGTACTATTTTCTTTATTGTAATATCCATCTGCAATTGATTCTTTTCCTTCTATACCATCTAAGAAAACTGTTCCTTTAATATACATTAGTAAAGGATATGCTTCTTCTATATTTGGAGTTGTGTCTGGTGTATTAGGTATATCTGGTGTAGGTGGTATAGTTGGTGTTGGAGGAGTTTCATCTTTTTCATCTTCAAGTGTTAATATTATTAAATAATCTAATGAAATTTCATCTTCTGACCAATGTCCATCTTCTATTATATTTCCATTTTCATCATATACTATATATTGTGCTGAATCTTCATCACCAAATATAGTTAGTATAACAAATTCTGTTGATAATTCATATCCATCTGGTGCATCTGTTTCTTTTATAATATATTCTTTTTCATATTCTACTGGTATACTATCTGTATATCCATCTTTAATTGTTTCATATTGTTCAATTAATTTTCCAGTTTCTCTATCATATATTGAAAATACTGCACCATTTAATCCAACATTGTCTTCATTTGTTTTATGTAATTGAATATTTGGTGTATCTGGTTCGTCAGTATCTTTTCTTTTTAATTCACTAAAAAATCCAAATATCTCTTGACCACAACCAGAATAATTATTTTCTATATATCCTTTTCCGTTATCTCTTCTATATATTAATTTTGATGTATATTTATATGCTTCAAAATTTTCTAATTCATATTCTGTTCCATTAATTGTTATTGTTTTATCTTTAATGTTTATAATGTCATTTCCTATTTTTATTTCATTATTTATGCTTTTTTGTAATTTACTAATTATATTTGCATAAATACTTGGAACACTTATATTGGTATTTCCTTGATTTATACCTGTTTTCCATATATAGTATTGAATTATTTTTTCTCTATTATTGTTTGTGTTTAAAGAAATACCTTCAATTTCAGTTAATTCTTTTGCATTTAAGTATGCTAATACAAGACTTTGTTCTACTGTTATACTTTTATATTGTGTTGCTCTATAATAGAATTCTCTTAGTGTAGCACCTCCATTTGTGTATAACATCAATGCTCCACCTTTTTCCATACAATAATAGTATTGTCCATCTTGGTCTTGCGTTAATAGAACATCATAATCTGAAGAATCACCTTTATTTATATTTTTTGCTACTGCATTTGCTTTATATGCTTGTTGAGTATTATTTCTATTTGTTATCATTAAATCATAATAAGATTTATCTGGTAATGTTTGAATATCTTCTAAATGTTCGTATTCGTCTTCATCTGGCAATGTTTGTATATCTTCTAAATGTTCATATTCGTCTTCATCTGGTAATGTTTGTATATCTTCTAGATGTTCTTCTTCATCTTCGTCTGGTAATGTTTGAATATCTTCTAAATGTTCTTCGTCTTCATCTGGCAATGTTTCTATTTCTTCTAGATATTCTCCATCTACTATTTCTGAATAACTCATTACATTAAACGAAACACTTGTTAACATTATAATTATTAATAACAATGCTGATATTTTTTTACATATACTTTTCATACTTATTTTTCTCCCTCCTTTTTTTCTAAATTTATACTAAAACTTTCTTTTTTATCATGTATATTGATAATATAATTATTGCAATCATTGTTATAGTTAACCCTGTATACATTACTATTGTACCTGTATTTAATGATATTAACATATCTGCTGAACCATAATCATCTTCTTTTGAAGATTTATTACCTGAAATTGAGTCTATATCGTCTACACCATAGTTATTATAACTTTCTGTTATTTCAGCAGAGTTATTTGTTGTTCCTAAGTTATTATCATTTAATGTTTTTGTTACAAGAAGTTTAATTTCTTGTGTTTCTCCTGGTTGAATTAATGTATTTGCTAATGTTTCATTATATAAGTTTCCATCTTTACCTATGTACCAGTCTTTATTTAATTCTGATGCAAATTTTAAATCTTTTGGTAAGTAATCTACTATTTGTTTTGCATATCCTGCGATATTTCCTTCGTTGGTTATTTTGAATGTATATTCAATTATTACTGTTGTATTATTTACATCTTTAGATGCTATTTCTACTTTTGCTAATGTTTTATTTTTATATTCATAAGATTTTATTTTATCATTGTTTTGTACTGTAACTTTTGATATTGTTTTATTTAAACTTAAGTCGAATACATATGCATCTTGTAATCCTATATCAATATTATTTATATTTGAATTATCAACTACAATTACATCAGTTACACCAAATTTTGTTATATTTCCATCTATGAAATCTTCTTTTTGTATTGCTACATCTGAATTTTTATTTTCTACAACATTTTTTGCTTGATATGTTGTTATTTCATATTTTGTTGTATCATATATGAATATTATTAAATATTCTCCATTAGCAATATTTTTAAATTCATATTCACCTTTATTATTTGTTTTTGTTTTTGCAATTACTTGTTCATCTTTTGTAATTAATCTTACTTCAATATTTTTTAATAATTGTTCATTATCATCATGTTTTCCATCTCTTGATGTATCATGCCATGCTAATCCAGATATTGAATATGATTTATCAGTATTTTCTGTATTTGATTGATTTTTTACTTTTATTTTATGTACTATTTCGTTTGCTTCTATTAAATTAATTCCATCAGCACTTACATTTACTTTATTTACATAGTCTATAGTTCCTTTTACACCTTCTTGAAGTTTACTTACATTGGCTTTTATTACAATACCTAGCATTTCTCCTGCTTCAATTTCAAATCCTGAAAGTGTAATTTCTTTATTTTGACATTCTACTACATCTGATTCTTGACTTCCATTTATATATTTTAATGTAACTGCTTCTAAGCCATCTGGTAATGTATCAATTACTTTTACATTTTTTGCAGTTCTTGTTCCATCATTTTTTATTGTAATATAATATTCTATTTTGTCTCCAACATTTATGTATGTATCTTCAATATTAGAGTATTGTGATATACTTAAATTTGCTTTATCTACATATCTTGTAACTTCATTTGATGATACACTTGCTGTTTCTGAACATGTTGCAATAAATTGATTTTTTATTTCTTGTACATCATTATTTACAGTTCCAACTAATTGTAACTCTGCTTTTGTATTTGCTGATAGTTTATCCATTGACCATATAATTGAATTTGTTGTTTTATTATATTGTACCTTTTTACCATCATTATCCATTTTTACTGCAAAATATGCATTTTTAAATGTTACTCCATCTGGTATCTTAGATGTAACTTTTACATTTGTAGCATCTGTAGATTTAACATTTTCAACATAAGCAATAAATGTAATTTCACTACCTTCTGTATATTTTTCTGTTGAATGTTCTTTTGTTATTAAATCTATATTTAATGCTCCATCAATTATTGTACTTTCTATTTTTTCAGAAGTTGTATCTTCATATCCTTCAATTTTTGCAATGGCTTGTGCAACTATTTTTTCTATATTTAATTGTTTTTCATTTACTATTACTTGGAATTCTAGTTTTTCACTTTGTCCTGGTTTTAATATTTCTATATTCTTTGAACAACTTTCTCTATTATCTGTTACATATTCGTCATAAGAATAGTTTCCACCTGGTACAAATTCTCTATATGATGTTCCTTCTGGAATATTTGCTTCAAGTAAAACATTATTTAAGTTTGTTTTTCCTATATTTACAACTGTTGCTGTAAAGTTTATTTTTTGACCTTCTTTTACTTGTTTGCTATCTTTTAAATCGCTTTCTAGCATTACTTTAATATCTGCAATTTGTTTTTGTGGTACTGTTGTTTCAGTATTTTCTACATTTTGCTCTATATTATTTTGTGTATCTTCAATATTTGTATTGTTATTATCAACATTTTCTTTATTATCTATTACTTCTTCATTAGAAGTATTATCTGTATTTTCAGTTATATTGTTATCTTCTTCATCATCTTCATTTGGTATAACATAATTTATAACAGTTTCTGCATTTGCTGTTTCGCCTTTATTTGTTACTGTTGTAATTATTTTATCTTGCATTGCTTCTGTATTTTCATCTAATTTTATATTAGCATTTAATGTTAAAGTAGTTCCTTCTGTTACTGTTATATCATTATATTTAGTTTGTGTTCCTTCTAGTTCTATTCTTATTGTTTTAGTTTCTTCATTGTATGTTGTAGTTTTTACCTTTAATTCGTCTGTAAATAATATTTTAGTAATATCATTTAATTTTAATGTTTCTATATATTTTGGTAATTTAATTTCTATAACAGGATTTTCAAATAATCTACATTGTATTTCTGAATTTTTTAATACTACTATAATATCTATTCCTTCATTTTCTACTAGTGTAGATAATTTTTTATTGCTAATAATTGTTTCTACTTGTGTTGTTGGTTCTACAAGATTTTCTGTACATACTTTTGTAGAATTTAATATTTCTTTATCATTATTTATTATAGTTTGTTCTATTTTTGTTTGTATTTGGCTAAATTGTTTTATTTGTTCTTCTGTATATTTAGTTTTTTCTGGTATTATTTTTGTATTTTCTATAACTATTTTACCAATTTCTTTTATATTACTTGTTTCAAATTTTAATGATTTTATTTCTGTATTATAGTTTATAATATAATTATTTTGATCATCTAAAGTAGTATTTTTATCTATTGTTGCTATTAATTCATTATCTTCGTTATATATTTTTATATATCCATCTTTACCTAGTATCTTTTCAAAATTTACTTTGCTAATTTTTGTTGTTTTAAATGTTGAATTTGTAACTTCATTATTAAAGTTACTTTCATTTTCTTTTACTATAACTGAATTAACTAAGTTCTCATTTGATACATCTATTGTTAATTCTTCGTTATATTGAGTTTCAAATCCTGTATACATATATCCTTTATTTATTATTTCTTTTGCTTTTAAATCTGTTTCAACTATATCATTTATTTTATTGCTTAATTCTACATTTATTACATCATTTTTTGTTGAAATTTCATCATTTATATAATTTGTAATATTAGTATCTGCTTTTAATGTAATGTTTAATGTTGTATTTTTTACTAAGTTATATGCATCTTCTCCATATATGTATGTTAAAACATATTCATCTTGGCAATCTTTTAACCAATTTACTTTGTTATTATATATTTGATTATTTACTTTTATTGTTACTATATTATTTTCTATTTTCCAATTTGAGTTGTTAAATTCTAAACCATTATTACCATTTGTTGCTTTTAATGTATTAGCCATTACATAAGTTTTTTCTGGTGCTATTCCATTTATTGTTGGTATTTGTACATTTACTTCTGTATTTCTTACTGGTAATTTATTATCTAATAAACTTGTTTTTACTAATGTTTGTAATACTACACCTTTATTTCCTTCAATTTCAAATGGTATGTATTTTAAAACTTCTTGTTTTATTGTACTTTCTGTTTCTTCATTCCAATTTACCATTGTATTAATTGTTTTAGATATTTTCTTTGTTTTACTATTTTTTCTTACAAGTATTGCTTCCATAGATATTTCATTTTGTTTACCAAACATATCTAATGAAATATTATCTTCTTTAATAGATTTTATTGGAATTATTACTTCTAATTCTTCATCTTTTCTAATTCTATTGATTGTTACTGTATTATCAGTTACACTTTCAATATCTCCATATGTTACTTTTTCTTCATCTATATAGAAATTTGCATTATTTATTGTAACTTTTATATCTTTTAAATATCCTTCTGCAACTTTTCCATATAGGTATAAATTTAAGTCTTCATTCATTTTAGTATTTACTGTATGTATCTTGTTTCCATTTTCGTCCTTGAAATAAGCATCAAAATTAACACTTGCATTATTTGTAAGTGTACTTTGATTTTCAAGGTCTTCATTTAATGCTAAAACTCCTTCTCCTAACCATGAAAAGTTTAGCATTGTGATTGACATTAAAATCATAACTGCTAATACCTTGTTTAATATTCTTTTACTCATAATTTAACATCCTCCTATAAAAAAATATATATTATTTTTTATATAATTTTGCCATCCTATTCTATTATAACTCATTTTTCCTAATTTTACAAGATTTTCCTTGAAATTTTATGTAAATTTTTCAAAAAAAGTTAAAATTTAAGAGTTATTCTTAAAAATTAAATGTGGAAGTTTGGTAAAATATATACTACACTTCCACATTATAAAGAAATATATAACTAAATTATTTTCTACTTTTCATCTTTTTTAAATTTATATGCACATACAATTAAAGTTATTATATAAATGAATAATGCTATCGGCATTACAAATTCATTGAATGGAATTCTAAATATTGCAATTATACTAAAATATAATGCATCTATAATTATTGGCATAAATATTGTTTTTAAAAATACTCTAAATATATTTTGTTTTCTAAATCTAACTGCTAAATATACTGCACTTATTATAGTTGCTAATAATACAGGAAAGATATAATATTTCATTACATCAATAATTTTTACACTTGGTACATCTATAGTATTAACTAATTGTGAATTTTCTGATATATTATATTTTTCTATTATTTTTGTTTTAAAGTTTTCTATTTGTTCTTCACTTGCATCTTTTACTGTTACAGATGCATAATCATCAAGTAATTCTGCTGTTTGTATTATTTTTTTACCATCTAATGTTTCATCTGCTATTTGTTTAATATCACTTATTGAAAAATCTTTTCCAATATATATATCTATTCTTTTATTATTTGAAAACATTAAACCTAAATTAAATCCTATTGTACAATAAATTATTATTCCTATTAATATTATTGCTATAATTACTGCATAAATTATTTTTTGTTTTTTTGATAATTGTTTCATATATACCTCCCTTTATTTATTACTATTTAATAATAATGTTCTTGTAAATATTAAATGAGATATTAAAATACATATTATTCCCCAAAACATTAATATACCAACAGTATTTATTGCAGCCCATTTAATAAATGTAAATACTATTGAAATTATTAATAGTACTATTATTATATCCATTGATTCTAATAAACCATTTTTTATTGCTTTATATATATCTTCTCTTTCTGATTTTTTATTAATGTTTTTTAATATATTTTTTAATAAAATTGTGTTTAATATTATTAATATTATAAATGCTATTGCACTTTCTATTGATAAATATACGTTTGTATATCTTATTGCTAATAGTAATAAATCTATAACAGCAACTGAACCTATAACTGTTAATGCTCCATATTTTTTGTATTTTATAATTAAATATATAAATGATAAAATTACAAGTCCTATTAATACATATATTGATATATTTAATATTTTTTCATTTATTATAGGTTTTACAAATTCTTGAGATTCTATATTATATTTTAATGGCATTTTACCACTATTTAAAAGTATGGCTACTGAAGATGCATTTTGTAAATATTGTTGAATTGTACTTACATCTGTTGTTGCACTTCCAAAAGTTAATGGTAATTGACCATTTACAATTGTTTCACTAAAATATGTTGAAAATAGTTCTTCTCCTTCCATTTTCAATGTAACATTTTTTTCAACTGTATTACCTTCTTCATCTGTTGAAGATATATATTTATTTGTTATTTCTTCTAATTTACTTGTTCCTTCTTTATTAAATTGAATATTCAAATATACACCTGTTCCACTTTCGGTTGTGTTATATCCAACTAATACCTCTTTTATATCATTTTCATTTAATAATACTGTGTTATCTTCTTGATCTACTATTTCAAAATCTCCAACTGAGTTTAAATTAGATACAATTTCATCTGTTCTACCATTTTCTGGAATTTCAACTATTATTTTTCCATTTTCTTCATTTAATCTAACTATAAAATTATCTACATTCATACTTTCTAATCTGGTTTCAATTATTTTTTTTGTAATTTTATAGTTTTCAACAGTTAATTTTTCTTCTGGATTTACTGGTTCATTAACTATTGTATATTCATCTTCTGTATTTTCAGTAGTGTCTGTTTCTTCATCAGTATTTTCTTCTGTAGTATCTGTTGAAGTTGTTTCATTTTCTGAATCTTCAACTACATTTCCATCTTTATCATATTTTACTTCATTTGTTGATGTATCAATAGTTAATTCTATTACTCTTTTTCCTTCTAAATTACTACTTAATAAATAATCTGCAATAATATTTTTATAAAGAATTGAATCTTTTTTGTATATTCCTACAAAAGATATTAATGTTAATAAAATTACTATTAATGTTACTAATACTATTTTTAAATTTCTTTCCACTTTTCTTCCTCCTAATTTTTTTTATAATAATCTTGTATCATTAATTATTAACTCAAACCAAATTTTTAAATATTTTGCTGCATATTTACTCATCATAGTTCTATCCATAAATATTTCAAAATAATCTAAAACAGGGCATATTTCTGTATCTATGTGAATATCTAATGTTATTATTTTCTTTTCTGCATTTAATTTTAATTTTGATTCTGTAACTGCATAATTTACTCTATCGTGCATATCAAAGGTTGAAATATTAGTATTTACTACTCTATCCCTATGAACATCAGATTTGTCTGCTAATATTAATGCTGCTGATATATCGCTTACTGCTGTTCCTGTTCCTTCATCATGATTTCCTATTGCCATCATTATTTCTGTTCTATCTTGTGCATTCATTCCCATATCTTTTAAAATGTTGTATGCTAGTATTGCTCCAGACTGTGCATGGTCTATTCTGTTTACACAATTTCCTATATCATGCAAATACCCTGCAATTTTTGCAAGTTCTACTCTTTCTTCTGGATATCCTAATTTTTCTAATATTTCTCCTGCCCTTTTTGATACTATACTTATATGTCTTACTGAATGCTCTGTATATCCTAGTACGTCTAGTTGTTTTTGTGAACCTTCAACTAGTGCTTGTACTTCGGCATTTTGCATTACGTCTTTTAATGTTATCATAAAAACCTCCATTCGAGCAATTTTTTGCTTTAATTAATCTTATGTATATTAGTTTATGAAATTATTATAGATTTTATATCATATTTTTATAAATTTCAACTATTTTTATTAATTTTATGGAATTATTTTTTATATTATTTATTTAAAAGTATATTCCTCTAAAATATCGTTTACACAAGTAGTAATTTTGGCTCCGTCTTTTATTAAATTATTTGTTCCTGTGGAATATATAGAATTAATATTTCCGAGGTACTGCAAATACATCTTTTCCTTGTTCTAATGCAAAATCTACCGTTATTAATGCACCACTTTTTTCTTTTGCTTCTATTACAACAACTCCATCACTTAAACCACTTATAATTCTATTTCTAATAGGAAAATTCTCTTTTTTAGGTTGTATACCTATTGGATATTCTGAAATAATTGCCCCTCCATTTTCAATTATATCATTTGCTAAATCTTGATTTTCATTTGGATATATAGTATCTAAACCATTTGCTAATACTGCTATTGTTTTACCTTTATTTAACAAACACCCTTTATGTGCATTTGTATCAATTCCTATTGCTAAACCACTAATTACATTTATATCTTGTTTTGCAAGATTATATGCAATACTTTGTGCCATTCTTTTTCCATAATCAGTACATACTCTACTGCCCACTATTGCTATTGAAAAGTTATTTAAAATTTCTGCATTTCCTATTACATATATTTGTTTTGGCGGATCATCTATTCTTTTTAAATTTTTTGGGTATCTTTTATCATTAATTTTTATTGTTTCTATTTTTTTATTCATATTAATTTCATTCCTTTCAAAGTAAAATCTTATTTAAAAAATTTTTAAAACAAAAAAGAGGAAATAATAGATATTT
Organism: uncultured Clostridia bacterium; assembly: GCA_947625545.1. Taxonomy (GTDB): domain Bacteria; phylum Bacillota; class Clostridia; order TANB77; family CAG-508; genus CANRES01. The sequence goes on along the minus strand of CANQOW010000003.1, from coordinate 6,718 downwards.
CTATCTATATTCCCCCAATTTATTTAATAAAAATTTTATTATATTATATTTATCGTTTATTTTAATTTTCTATTTTTTGTAGCTTTTATTACATTATTCATTAACATTGCAACTGTCATAGGTCCTACTCCACCTGGAACTGGTGTAATATATGATACTTTTTTTGAAACACCTTCAAAATCTACATCACCTACTAGACCATTATCTGTTCTATTTATTCCAACATCAATTATTACAACATTATCTTTTACCATATCTTCTGTAATATATTTTGGTTTTCCAATCGCTACTATAAGTATATCTGCATTTTTAGTATATTCTTTTAAATTTTTTGTTTTAGAATGACATATTGTTACAGTTGCATTTCTATTTAACAAGCATTGTATTAAAGGTTTTCCTACAATATTACTTCTTCCAATAATTACTGCATTTTTTCCTTCTATTTCTATTTTATATTGGTCTAGCATTTTTATTATTCCATAAGGTGTGCATGATACAAAACAATCTTGGTTTAATGATAGTTTTCCAACGTTTATTGGATTAAAACCATCTACATCTTTTTCTGGTGTAATTTTTTGAAATGCTAAATTAATATCTAAATGTTTTGGAATTGGACTTTGTAATAGTATTGCATCTACATCTTCTCTATTGTTTAATTTATCTATTAATTCTAATAAAGATTCCATACTTATATTTTCTTCTAAAATATACTCTTCATATTCAATTCCAATTTCTTCACATGCTTTACTTTTATTTTTTACATATACTTTTGATGCTTTATCTTCTCCTACCATTATTACTGCTAATTTTGGTATTATTCCTTTTTTCTTTAATTCTTGTACTTCTGCTGTTAATTCTAATCTTATATTTTTTGCTAAATTTTTTCCATCAATTATTTCTGCCATAAAAACTTCATCTCCTATTTTTAAATTATTTTATATTAAATATATAAAAATTTCAATAGGAGATTTCAAAATTTATATTAACATTTTTTATTATTGCATATTAAAGATATAATTCTTAATATTAATAATAAAACTACTACTACTATAATTGCTACAAATGCACCTAAACCAATCGTTGTGAATATTGTTGTTGTTGAACCTATAACTATACCTATTAATAATGTTAATATAAATGATAATACATATATGATTATATCTACGCAACATTTTAATGGTTTATTTTTATTGCAACAACCATTAGAAGACTCTAACATATTTTGCACCCCCTTAGAATATATTTTTTAGATATATTCTATTACATTATATTCTAAGAAGTTACATAAGTTGACAAAATCTATCCAAAAATTCCTTTTTTCTTTATTGGTGGTTGCTCATTCATTGTTTTAGCAAGTTCAACTAATAAATCTCTTTGTTCCTTAGTTAACCTTTTTGGAGTTTGAACAATAACTGTAAATATAAAGTCTCCTTCATAATTTCTATTTGCATTTTTAAAGCCTTTACCTCTTATTCTAAATTTTGTACCTGTTTGAGTTCCTTCTGGTATTTTATATTTTTCTTTTCTACCATCTACTAATGGTACTTCTATATCAGCACCTAATGTTGCTTGTGTGAATGTTATAGGTATATCGCAATAAACATTGTCGTCTTTTCTTGTATATATACTATGTCTTTTTAAATGTATAGTAATATATAAGTCTCCCTTAGGTCCACCTTTTTGTCCTGGCGCTCCTTCTCCTCTTAATACTACTGTTTGATTATCGTCAATTCCTGCTGGTATACGAACTATGATTCTTGCTTGTTTTCTTATTGTACCTTTTCCTCTACATTTTTCGCAAGGTTCTTTTATTATTTTTCCTTCTCCATGACAATTTGTACAAGTTCTAGTTGTTTGCATTTGCCCTAAAATTGTTGTTTGTATTTGTTTTATTTGACCTGTACCACCACATATTGGACAAGTTTCAACTTTGGTTCCATTTTTTGCACCAGTTCCTTTACAGTCTGAACATACTTCGTCCCTTGAAATACTAATTTCTTTTTGTACTCCTAAATATGCTTCTTCAAATGTAAGTTCTAGGTTATATCTTAAATCTGCACCTTTAATTGGTCCATTTCTTTGTCTTGATGTTCTTGAAGAACCTCCAAAACCTCCTCCAAAAAATGAAGAAAAAATGTCTCCTAAATCTCCCATATCAAATCCATCAAAATCTGATGAAGTATATGAATAATATCCATTTCCACCTCCACCAAATCCTTGTGGGCCATTATGTCCAAATTGATCATACATTCTTCTTTTTTGTGGGTCAGATAAATTTTCATAGGCTTCATTTACTTCTTTGAATTTTGCTTCTGCTTCTTTTTTATTATCTGGGTTAGCATCAGGATGATATTTTTTGGCTAATTTTCTATACGCTTTTTTTATTTCTTCATCAGTGGCATTTTTATTAACACCTAATACCTCATAATAATCTCTTTTTTGTTCTGCCATTTTATCCTCCAATGTATGTATACATTAGGCAGGCATAACACCTGCCTTTTAATATTATTTATTATCGTCATTATCTTCTACTTTATAATCTGCATCATAAACTGTTCCATCATTATTAGTTGCTTCTGCATTATTTTCCATATCTTCTGGATTTGCTCCATTTGGATTTGCTTGTTTATATAATTTTTCTGAAACTTCATAGAATGCTGATGTTAATTTTTCTGTTGCTTGTTTAATATTTTCAATGTCTGTTCCTTCTAATGCTTTTTTAACATTATCTATTTCTGTTTCTATTTTTGCTTTTTCTTCTCCACTTAATTTATCTCCTAAGTCTTTAATTGTTTTTTCACAATTATATACTAAACTTTCAGCATTGTTTCTTGCTTCAATTTCATCTTTCTTTTTCTTGTCTTCGCTTGCATGTGCTTCTGCATCTTTTACTGCTTTTTGTATATCTTCTTCAGATAAGTTTGAACTTGCAGTAATTGATACATTTTGTTCATTTCCTGTTGCCATATCTTTTGCACTAACATGAACTATACCATTTGCATCTATATCGAATGTTACTTCTATTTGTGGTACTCCTCTTGGTGCAGCAGGTATTCCTGTTAATTGGAATCTACCTAATGTTTTATTATATGCAGCCATTTCTCTTTCACCTTGTAATACGTGTACTTCAACACTTGTTTGACCATCTGCAGCTGTTGAGAATATTTGAGATTTCTTTGTTGGTATTGTTGTATTTCTTTCAATTAATTTTGTAAATACTCCACCATAAGTTTCAATTCCTAATGATAATGGTGTTACATCTAATAATACTAAGTCTTGAACATCTCCTGATAATACACCACCTTGAATTGCTGCTCCTATTGCAACACATTCATCTGGATTAATTCCTTTATCTGGTTCTTTTCCAGTAATTCTTTTTACTAATTCTTGAACTGCTGGAACTCTTGTTGAACCACCAACTAATAATACTTTGTGTAATTTATCTGCTGTAATTCCTGCATCTTTTAATGCTTGGTTTACAGGTCCTGCTGTAGATTCTACTAAATCTCTAATTAATTCTTCAAATTTTGCTCTTGTTAATGTAATATCTAAATGTTTTGGTCCTGTTGCATCAGCTGTAATGAATGGTAAGTTTATTTGTGTTTGTTGAACACCAGATAATTCTATTTTTGCTTTTTCTGCTGCTTCTTTTAATCTTTGCATTGCCATTTTATCTGATTTTAAATCTATTCCTTGTGATTTTTTAAATTCTTCTACAAGATAATCTATTATTTTTTGGTCGAAGTCATCTCCACCTAATCTGTTATTTCCACTTGTTGCTAAAACTTCAAATACACCATCACCAATATCTAGTATTGATACATCGAATGTTCCTCCACCTAAGTCATATATCATTATTTTTTGGTCTATATCTTCTTTATCCATACCAAATGCTAATGATGCTGCTGTTGGTTCGTTTATAATTCTTAATACATCAAGTCCTGCTATTTTTCCTGCATCTTTTGTTGCTTGTCTTTGTGCATCATTAAAATATGCTGGTACTGTTATAACTGCTTGAGTAACTTTTTGTCCTAAATAATTTTCTGCATCACTTTTTAATTTTTGTAAAATCATTGCAGATATTTCTTGTGGTGTAAATTCGTCTCCTTCTATATTTACTTTTTCACTTGTTCCCATTTTTCTTTTAATTGATATTATTGTATTTTCAGGGTTTGTAACTGCTTGACGTTTTGCAATTTGGCCTACTAATCTTTCTCCATTTTTAGAGAATGCTACAACTGATGGAGTTGTTCTATTACCTTCTGCATTAGGTATTACTACTGGTTCTCCTCCTTCCATAACTGATACACATGAGTTTGTTGTTCCTAAATCGATTCCTATAATTTTTCCCATTTTTTTATCCTCCTAAAATTTTTTATTATTTATATTTTTAAATCTTTTGTAAATTTATATAAATTTTATTATATAACTATTTTTAGTTTGCAACTGATACCATTGCATGACGTATAACTTTTCCTCTAATTTTATATCCTTTTCTAAATTCTTCTTTTATTTCTTGTGGTCCTAAGTTTTCGTCTGTTACACTACTAACTGCTTCATGTAATTCTGGATCAAATGTCTTTCCTACTGTTTCTATTATTTCCAACCCATTTGCTGTTAATACATCTGAAAATTGTCTTACAACTAATTCAATTCCTTGTTTATAACCTTCGTCTTGTGAATTTGCATTTGCTGCTTTTTCTAGGTTATCCATTACTGGTAGGAATGCAGATATTATATCTGCTAATATTGAATTATACATATTTTCTCTTTCTTTTGTATTTCTTTTTTTATAGTTATCAAATTCTGCCATTAATCTTTTAAATTTGTCTGTTGTTTCTTCTAATTCTTGCTTTAATTTTGTTTCCTCTGGTGTTTCTATAATAACTTTTTCTTCATTATTATTGTCTTGATTATTTTCTTGTTCTTTCTTTTCTTCTTCCATTTTATACCTTCTTTCTTATTTATTTTCATCATTTTCAATTTCATTGAGTTTTTTACTTATATATTTCATTACTGAAATTACTTTTGAATAATCCATTCTCGTTGGTCCTATAATTCCTATTGTGCCTAATTGTTTATTGCCTATTGAATGCTTAAATGTTACTATGCTAAAATCTTTTAGTTCTTCGTTTTGGTTTTCGTCACCTATATATACATTTATATCTTCTGCAAAGCCATTATTTAACATATCTAAAATAATTTCTTTTGTATCTAATATATTTACAAAGTTTCTTGCTATTTCTAGACTTTTAAATTCTGGTAATTCAAATGATTTATTTGCTCCTTCTAAATATAGTTCCTCGTCTTCTGATATAACTTTTTTTAGTTGTTCTATAATTGGTCTAATTACATTTATACTGTAATTCATTTCTTGTTGTATATATTCTTCCATTGGTTGATTTATTATTTCTAATGGTTTTCCTTTTAATTTGTTATTAAACATATAGTTTAATGTTTCTACTTGTTCTTGTGTTATATCTTCATCAAATTTTATTATTGTTTCTTTTATTATTCCTGCATCTGTTACTATTATTGCCATTATCATTCTTGTTCCTAATGATACGAATTTTATTTCTTCTATAATATTATTTGCAGTTTGTGGACCTATACTTACTGTTGTGTAATGTGTTATTTCTGAAAGTGTTGTTGTGGCAATTTTTGTTAATTCTTCTATTGCATTTACTTTTGTTTCTAGTTTTGATTGTATATATTTTATTTCTTCAAGACTTATATTATCGTCTTTTAGTAATTCATCAACATAAAATCTATAACCTTTTGCTGATGGTATTCTTCCAGCAGATGTGTGTGGTTTATCTAAGTAACCTATACTTTCTAATTCTGCCATTTCATTTCTAATTGTTGCACTACTAAAATCTTTTTCATATTTATTTACTATGGTATTTGAACTTACTGGCTCTGCTGTTTCTATGTATTCTTCTACTATTGCTTGCAATATTCTTTTTTTTCGGTCATTTAACATTTAATCACCTCAATTTTAGCACTCTTAAATTATCTTTGCTAAATCTTTATATATATTATACCCATTTTTAGCAATTGTCAACCCTTTTTGCTAAGTTTTTTTATTTTTTAATACTAAAGACCACAGAAACTTTTCTGTGGCCTTTATTCAGTCACCAATAATATATGGGTTGTAGATATATTTTCAATAAATTAATTAAAAATTACTAATATCACTTGACTTCAAAACAAATGTTTGATATAATAATTTAAACTTTGTAATTAAGGAGGTAAAATATGGCTGAATTAAATGTTTTAAATCAAAAGATATCTTATATAAAAATTGATGAAGAAGATTATATATCAATTACTGATATGTTAAAATCAAAAGATGGTGATTTTTTTGTTTCGGATTGGTTAAGGAACAGAAATACTGTTGAATTTTTAGGTATTTGGGAAGAAATTCATAATCCTAATTTTAATTATGGCGAATTTGCCATAATTAAAAGTCAAGCAGGTCTCAATAAAGTTTTAACAAAAACTTCGCTGGTTGGGGTGGTAAGATTCGAACTTACGCATCGATGGGTCAGAGCCATCTGCCTTACCACTTGGCTACACCCCAATGTATAAAAATTGTTAGAGAAAAAAATTTATTTCTCTAACAATTTTATTTTCTCTATCACTTATATTTATTTCATTGCTTCTTCTACTGCAACTGCAACTGCAACTGTTGCACCAACCATAGGATTGTTTCCCA
>CANQOW010000002.1 GCA_947625545.1 uncultured Clostridia bacterium | reverse complement strand
TAACTAAAAAACCAGCAGATACTCGTATGGGTAAAGGTAAAGGAGCACCAGAATACTGGGTTGCAGTTGTAAAACCGGGAAGAGTATTATTTGAAATCCAAGGAATTCCAGAGGATGTTGCAAAAGAAGCGTTAAGATTAGCAGCAAATAAACTACCAGTAAAAACAAAATTTGTAGTAAGAGAAAATAAAGTAGGTGGTGATAGTGATGAAGATAAATAAAATAGTAGAAATGTCTTCACCAGAACTAGAAAAAGAGTTAAGTGAATTAAAATCAGAATTATTTAAGTTGAGATTTAGTTTAGCAACAAATGGACTAGACAATCCAATGAAAATAAAAGAAATAAAAAAAGACATAGCTAGAATAAAAACAGTATTAAGACAAAGAGAATTGAAAGGAGAATAATTCTATGGAAGAAAGAAATCTTCGTAAGGTTATGATAGGTACTGTAACATCTAATAAAATGGATAAAACAGTAGTTGTATCAGTTGAAAAAAGTGTAAGACATAAAATTTACAATAAAATTGTAAAAAGAACATATAAATTAAAAGCACATGATGAAGAAAATAAATGCAACATAGGAGATAAAGTCAAAGTAATGGAAACTCGTCCACTTTCAAAACAAAAAAGATGGAGAGTTGTTGAAATTGTAGAAAAAGCAATAATAAAATAAAAATTAAAGATAGGAGGAAACCATATTATGGTACAACAACAGACTATATTAAAAGTAGCTGATAACACTGGTGCAAAAGAAATAATGTGTATCAGATGTTTAGGTGGTTCTTATAGAAAATATGCAGGAATAGGCGATGTAATCGTTGCTTCTGTTAAAAGTGCTACACCAGGTGGCGTTGTAAAAAAAGGTGATGTTGTAAAAGCAGTTGTAGTTAGAACAAAGAAAAGTATTAGACGTGCAGATGGTTCATATATAAGATTTGATGAAAATGCAGCAGTTCTTATTCGTGATGATAAAACACCTAGAGGAACTCGTATATTTGGGCCAATAGCAAGAGAATTAAGAGATGGAGAGTATATGAAAATACTTTCATTAGCACCAGAGGTTTTATAAAACTTAAATAAAAAATCTTGTAATAAAGAGGTGAAAAAATATAATGAAAATAAAAAAAGGCGATAATGTTATGGTTTTATCAGGAAATGATAAAGGTAAAACAGGAGAAGTTTTAGAAGTTATACCAAAAACAGAAAAAATAATTGTTAAAGGTGTTAATATAAGAAAAAAACATACAAAACCTAGAAAACAAGGTGAACAAGGTGGAATTATTCCAGTTGAATGTGCTATACATAGTTCAAAAGTAAATATAGTATGTCCAAAATGTAATAAACCAACTAGAATAGGTTATCAAATTGAAAAAGATGAAAAAATTCGTGTTTGTAAAAGATGCGGTAATAAATTGAAATAGGAAAGGAGGTCTATATTAGACTATGGAAAAATTAAGAGAGCAATATGAAAAAGAAGTAATTCCAGCATTAATGAAAAAATTTAATTATAAATCTATTATGCAAGTTCCAAAACTTGAAAAAATAGTTATAAATATAGGTTTAGGAGATATAAAAGAAAATCCAAAATCATTAGAAAATGCTATGAATGATTTAAGTTTAATAACAGGTCAAAAACCAGTTGTTACTAAAGCAAAAAAGGCTATAGCAGCATTTAAAATTAGAGAAGGTGTAAATATAGGATGCAAAGTTACATTAAGATCAACAAAAATGTATGAATTTGCTTACAAATTCTTTAATGTTGCTCTTCCAAGAGTAAGAGATTTTAGAGGTGTTTCTACAAACTCTTTTGATGGAAGAGGAAATTACTCAATAGGAGTTAAAGAACAATTAATATTCCCTGAAATTGAGTATGATAAAGTAGATAAATTAAGAGGAATGGATATAATATTTGTTACAACAGCACATACTGACGAAGAAGCAAGAGAATTATTAACATTATTAGGAATGCCATTCAAAAATTAAAAATATAATAGGAAATTATTTCCTACACTTAAAAAAGGAGTGTGAATAAATCAAATGGCAAAAAAGTCAATGAAAGTAAAACAAGCAAGACCACAAAAATATAAAACTAGAGAATATAATAGATGTAAAATTTGTGGAAGACCACATGCTTATATAAGAAAATATGGAATATGCCGTGTTTGTTTTAGAGAATTAGCACATAAAGGAGAAATTCCAGGTGTAAAAAAAGCAAGCTGGTAAAAATTAATTATAAAAAAAGATAGGAGGTAAAGATTTAATGAATACTACTGACCCAATAGCAGATATGTTAACAAGAATTAGAAATGCAAATACATCAAAACATAAAACTGTTGATATACCTGAATCAAATATAAAATTAGCAATAACAAAAATATTATTTAAAGAAGGATATATAAGAGCATTTGAAGAAATAAGTACAGAAAATCAAGGAATTATAAGAATTACTTTAAAATATGATGAAAAAGGTAAAAGAGTTATAGCTGGTTTAAAAAGAATAAGTAAGCCAGGTTTAAGAATATATGCAGCAAAAGATGAATTACCAAAAGTATTAAATGGATTAGGAATAGCCTTAATTTCTACTTCAAAAGGAATAATGACAGATAAAGAAGCAAGAGAATTAGGAGTTGGGGGAGAAGTTCTAGCTTACGTTTGGTAATAAAATTATAAAGAAGAAAGGAGAATTACAATGTCAAGAATAGGAAATAAACCTATTACAGTACCAAGTGATGTTGAAGTAAAAATAGATGGTCAAAAAATTACTGTAAAAGGACCAAAAGGAACATTAGAAAGAGAAATACATAAAAATATGAGTATTTCATTAGAAAATAATGTTATTACAATAAAAAGACCAGATGATGAACCAGAAAATAGAAGTATACATGGTTTAACAAGAACACTAATAAATAATATGATAATAGGTGTTAGAGACGAATTTAAAAAAGACCTTGAAATAAATGGTGTTGGATATAGAGTACAAAAACAAGGAAATAATTTAGTATTATCTTTAGGATATTCTCATCCAGTAACATTCAATGCACCAGAAGGAATAACATTTGACGTTCCAAGTCAAAACCAAATAACAGTAAGAGGAATAGATAAAGAATTAGTTGGTCAAACAGCAGCTGTTATTAGAACAAAAAGATTACCAGAAGTATATAGAGGTAAAGGTATTAAATATGCTGATGAAGTTATTAGACGTAAAGAAGGTAAAGCAGGTAAAAAATAAAATTCATATTACTAATGCTGTTACATTAGTAGAAAGGAGAAAATATGATAAACAAAGCCAATAGAAATGAAGAAAGAAAAAGAAGACATATTCGTGTTCGTAGAAAAATAAGTGGAACAGCAGAATGTCCAAGACTATGTATATATAGAAGCAATAAAAATATATTTGCCCAAGTAATTGATGATGTTGAAGGTAAAACTTTAGTTAGTGCATCAACATTAGATAAAGAAATAAAAACAAAACATAGTAATATAGAAGCAGCAAAAGAATTAGGAGCATTAATAGCAAAAAGAGCAACTGAAAAAAATATAAAAACAGTTGTATATGATAGAGGAGGATATATCTATCATGGTGTTGTAAAAGAATTTGCTGAAAGTGCACGTAGTGCAGGATTAGAATTTTAATAAAACTTGTGAAAGGAGAAAAAAATCTAAATGGAAAATACAGTAGAATTAAAAGAAAAAGTAGTAGCTATTAACAGAGTTGCTAAAGTTGTTAAAGGTGGTAGAACTTTTAGATTTAGTGCTGTTGTAGTTGTTGGTGATGAACAAGGTCATGTTGGCGTTGGTAGTGGTAAGGCATCAGAAGTTCCAGATGCTATAAAAAAAGCAATCGAAGATGCAAAGAAAAACCTAGTTGAAGTACCAGTTGTAGGTACAACAATACCACATGAATATGTTGGAAAATTTGGAAGTGCAAGTGTTATATTAAAACCAGCAGCAGAAGGTACTGGAGTTATTGCAGGTGGTAGTGTTAGACCTGTATTAGAATTAGCAGGATATAAAGATATAAGAACAAAAGTTAATGGAACAAACAATCCAAGAAATGTTGTTTATGCTACTATAAATGCTCTTGAAAATATGAGTACTGTTGAACAAATAGCAAGAAAAAGAGGAAAAAAAGTAGAAGAAATATTATAAATAGTACAATAAAAATAAAATTTGAGAGGAGGACAAGAAAATGCAATTAGGTGAATTAAAACCAGCAACTGAGAAGATACAAAGAAGAAGAGTAGGACGTGGTATTGGTTCAGGGTTAGGAAAAACATCTGGTAAAGGTCATAAAGGACAAAAAGCAAGATCAGGTGGAGGAGTTAGACGTGGATTTGAAGGTGGTCAAACTCCATTATATAGAAGATTACCTAAAAGAGGTTTCACAAATATACATGCAAAAAATTATGTAGAAATCACATTAACAATGCTTAATAAATCTAAAGCAACAGAAGTAACAGCAGAAACTTTACTTGAAGAGGGAATAATAAGTAAAATTAATGATGGAATAGTTGTTTTAGGAACAGGAAGTTTAGATAAAAAATTAACAGTTAAAGCTAAAAGATTTACAAAAACAGCTGCTGAAAAAATTGAAGCTGTTGGTGGAAAGATAGAGGTGATTTAATTGTTAAAAACAATACAAAACGCATTAAAAACTCCTGAAATAAGAAAAAAATTATTATTTACATTAGTATTAATAATTATTTTTAGATTAGGTTGCTTTATAACAGTTCCTGGTGTTGATGCATTAGGATTAGAAGAAGCAATGTCAGTATCTAGCAATGGTATTAGTGGATTAATAGATTTAATTTCAGGTGGTGCTTTTTCAAGATTTTCAATATTTGCAATGTCAATAAATCCATATATTACTGCATCAATAGTAATACAATTATTGGCAATGATAATACCTTCATTAGAGAGATTAACTAAAGAAGGTGGAGAAGAAGGAAGAGAAAAAATAAATAGATATACAAAAATTGCTACAATTATATTAGCATTAATTGAAGCATTAGGATTATTCCTAACATATAAATCTTATGGAATATTCGTAGATTCAAGTTTTATAACAGGAGTATTAGTTGTATTATCATTAATGACTGGTACAGCATTACTTATGTGGTTAGGTGAACAAATAACTGCAAAAGGAATTGGAAACGGAATATCATTAATAATTTTTGTTGGTATAGTTTCAGGTTTACCAAGTCTAGTAAATACAATAAAAAATTTAATATTTTCTCCAGCAGGTTTCTCTACTACAGGATTATTAACTGCATTAGGTATAATTATAGGTGCTATAATTTTAGTTGCAGGAGTTGTATTTGTACAACAAGCAGAAAGAAGAGTACCTGTACAATATGCTAAAAAAGTTGTTGGAAGAAAAATGTATGGTGGTCAAAATACACATATACCATTAAAACTTGCTATGGCAGGTGTTATGCCAGTTATATTTGCATCATCATTTATGACATTCCCAGCAATGATATTACAAATATTCATATCAGATATAGCAACAAGAACTGGATTTTGGGCAGGAGTATATAAATTCTCAATAGCAACATCTACTTCAAATGTACCAATAGGCTACTCAATAGCAAATGCTATAGTTTACTTATTATTAATAGTAGGATTTACATTTTTCTATACTTATGCAACATTTAATCCAGCAGAAGTTTCAAACAATATTAAGAAAAATGGTGGTTTTATACCAGGAATTAGAGCAGGAAAACCTACAACAGATTATTTAACATCAATTATGAGTAAGTTAACATGGTTTGGTGGATTTTTCTTAGCAGTAATAGCAATATTACCAATGCTATTAAGATTTACAGACTTAAACTTAACATTTGGTGGAACATCAATATTAATCGTTGTTGGTGTTGCATTAGAAACTGTTCAACAATTAGAATCACAATTAGTAATGAGACATTATAAAGGATTCTTAGAATAATAATTCATAATAAAAATAAAAAATTAATAAAATCACAGCCTATTTATAGATTTTTTGAAAAATTAGGGTTTTATAAACAAGACCTAATTTTTCAGAAAATTCTATAAAAAAAGGCTGTGTATAATAATTTTTTTAATTATTATAAAAAATAATAATTAAAAAAGTTATTTAATTTAAAGGAGTTGTAAAAAAATGATTATAATTATGTTAGGTGCACCAGGAACTGGAAAGGGTACAGTAGCGACAATATTAGCAGAAGGGTTAAATATTCCTCAAATATCAACAGGAGATATGTTTAGAAAAGCAATAAGTGAAAAAACTAAAATAGGAATAGAAGCAGAAAAATATATATCAGAAGGAAAACTTGTTCCAGATGATATTACAATAGAAATTGTAGAAGAAAGATTAATGCAAGAAGATACAAAAAATGGAGCAATATTAGATGGGTTTCCAAGAACAGAAAATCAAGCAAAAGTATTACAAAAATTTTTAGAAGAACAAGGAAGAACAGTAAATTATGCAATAAATTTATCTTCACCAGAAGATGAAATAATAGAAAGAATAGTAAATAGAAGAGTTTGTTCAAATCAAGAATGTAAAACAATATATAATGTTACATTATCACCTTCAAAAGTTGAAGGTATATGCGATAAATGTGGACAAAAATTAATACAAAGACAAGATGATACAGAAGAAACTGTTAAAGAAAGAATAAAAACTTATAAAGAAACATCACAACCAATAATAGATTTCTATAAAGAAAGAAATGTTTTGGTTGATGCACTAGTAAGTAAAAAAATAAATAAAATGGGAAAAGACATAGCACAAGATTTAATAAAAATGATAAAAGGAGAATAAAAAAGACCTAAAATGATAGAAATTAAATCTAAAAGAGAAATTGAACTTATGAAAGAAGCATGTAGAATAGCAGCACTAACTCATAAGGCAATAGAAGAAGCAATTAAACCACGGAATATCTACATTAGAATTAGATATGATTGCAGAAAATATAATTAGAAAAAATGGTGCAATACCAGCAGAAAAAGGATATCCAAGTGGAATAAAAGGAGTACAAGACTTTCCAGCATCAATATGTGCTTCAATAAATGACGAAGTCATACATGGAATACCATCTAAAAATGTTATATTAAAAAATGGCGATATAATAAGCATTGATTTAGTTGCATATAAAGATGGCTTTAATGGAGATATGGCAAGAACATATATAGTAGGAAATACAAGTAAAGAAAATGAAAGATTAATTGAAATTACAAAACAAGCATTTTTTGAAGGTATTAAATTTGCAAAAAAAGGTTATAGAATAGGAGATGTATCTCACGCTATTGGGGAATTTGTAGAAAAAAATGGATATAGTGTTGTAAAAGAATTTCAAGGACATGGAATAGGAAGACAAATGCATGAAGATCCAGGCATTCCAAACTATGGTAAAGCAGGTAAAGGTGCAAAATTAGAACCTGGTATGACACTTGCAATAGAGCCAATGGTAATAATGGGAAAAGAAAATATTTTAGAATTAGATGATGGCTGGACAATAATTACAGAAGATGGTACAAATTCAGCCCATTATGAAAATACAATTTTAATTACAGAAAAAGAGCCAGAGATATTGACAAAAATATAAAAGTGATATATAATATAAAGGCTAATTAATTTTTTATTATTTAAGGAGGAGTTAAATTGGCAAAAGAAGACATAATTGAGGTAGAAGGAACAGTAGTAGAAACCCTACCAAATACTAATTTTAAAGTTGAACTAGAAAATGGACATCAAATATTAGCACATATTTCTGGGAAACTTAGAATGAACTATATAAAAATATTACCAGGTGATAAAGTAAAAGTAGAACTTTCACCTTATGATTTAACAAAAGGTAGAATTATATGGAGAGCTAAATAAAACAAATAACAATTTGTTTAAAATATAAGATTATTTGAAGAGGTGAAGAAAATGAAAGTAAGACCATCAGTTAAAAAAATATGCGAAAAATGCAAAGTAATCAAAAGAAAAGGTGTTATTAGAGTAATATGTGAAAACCCAAAACACAAACAAAGACAAGGGTAATTAAATTTTGATATTAACACAAAAATGGGTAGCGGCTGTTAAAATCCTTTTTGTGTTTATATATATTTATACTGGAATGTTTAATGACTATTATTATATATAATAATACATTTCACATTAATCATGAAAGTACACTAATTAAATATTTATTTGGAGGTGCAAAAAAAATATGGCTCGTATAGCAGGAGTAGATTTACCTAGAGAAAAAAGAGTAGAAATAGGACTTACCTATATATATGGAATAGGAGTTTCTAGTTCTAACAAAATTCTTAAAAAAGCTGGTGTTAATCCAGATACAAGAATTAAAGACTTAACAGACGAACAAGTAAACAGTATAAGAAAAGTTATAGACGACGAATACAAAGTAGAAGGAGACTTAAGAAGAGAAGTTGCTCTAAACATAAAAAGACTTACTGAAATCGGATGTTATAGAGGTTTAAGACATAGAAGAGGACTACCTGTAAGAGGACAAAGAACAAAAACTAATGCCCGTACAAGAAAAGGTCCTAGAAAAATAGTTAGTAAAAGTAAAAAATAAGGAGGTAAGAAACTAAATGGCTAAGCAAAATGTAGCAAAGAAAACACCTAGAAGAAATAGAAAAAACATCGATAAAGGTGCTGCTCATATTCATTCTAGTTTTAATAATACAATAGTTACAGTTACTGATGTTCAAGGAAATGTTGTTTCTTGGGCAAGTGCAGGAGAACTTGGTTTTAAAGGTTCAAGAAAAAGTACACCATTTGCTGCTGGTCAAGCAGCAGAAACTGCTGCAAAAGCAGGAATGGAACATGGTTTAAAATCTGTTGAGGTATATGTAAAAGGACCAGGAGCCGGACGTGAAGCTGCAATAAGAGCACTTCAAACCGCAGGTCTAGAAATTAGTGTTATAAAAGATGTAACGCCAATACCACATAATGGATGTAGACCACCAAAAAGAAGAAGAGTATAATAAAAAATTTTTTTTAGTGAGGTGAAAATTAATAAGATGGCAAGATATAAAGATGAACAATGTCGTATATGCCGTAGAGAAGGACAAAAATTATTTTTAAAAGGTTCAAGATGTTATACAGACAAATGTAGTGTTTCTAGAAGAAATTATGCACCTGGACAACACGGACAAAAAAAGGCAAAACTTTCTGAATACGGTACACAATTAAGAGAAAAACAAAAAACAAAATCATTCTATGGAGTAGGAGAAAGACAATTTAGAAAATATTTTGAAATGGCTTCAAATAAAAAAGGAATTACAGGTGAAAATTTACTTCAAATATTAGAAAGTAGATTAGATAATGTAGTTTACAGATTAGGTTATGGTAGTTCAAGACCACAAGCAAGACAACTTGTAAACCATGGACATTTCGAAGTAAATGGTAAAAAAGTTGATATAGCATCATACTTAGTAAAACCTGGAGATGTTATAGCAGTTAGAGAATCTAAAAAAGATTCTGCAATAATCAAAGCAAATGTTGAAGCAAATAGTGCAAGACCAGTACCAGCATGGCTTGAAAAAAATGTTGAAAAATTAAGTGGTAAAGTAGTAACTCTAGCATCTAGAGAGGATGTTGATATCCCAGTTGAAGAGCATTTAATAGTTGAGCTTTACTCTAAATAATAATTGTAATTAAATTTTAGGAGGTAAAAATGATAGAATTTGAAAAGCCTAATATTGAATGTTTAGAAATAGACGAAGAAAATAATTATGCAAAATTTGTTTGTGAACCATTAGAAAGAGGATATGGTGTAACAATAGGAAATTCTTTAAGAAGAATATTATTATCATCATTGCCAGGAGATGCAATTACAAGTGTTAAAATTGATGGAGTGGTACATGAATTTTCTACAATACCAAATGTAGTTGAAGACGTACCAGAAATTATAGTAAATTTAAAAAGTGTAAGATTTAAGGCTTATGATAGTGAAGAAAAAATAATTAGAATTGATTTTAAAGGTGAAGGAGAAGTTACAGCAGGAGATATAATTACAGATGGATCAATAGAAGTTCTAAATAAAGACTTACATATTGCAACAGTTGCAGAAGGTGGACATCTTGTAATGGAAATGACTGTTGATAGAGGTAGAGGATATAATAGTTCTACAAAAAATAAAAAACCAAACCAAGACATATCAGTTCTTCCAATAGACTCAATATATACACCTGTTAAAAAGGTAAATTATTCAGTTGAGAATACTAGAGTAGGTCAAATGGTTGATTTTGATAAATTAATAATTGAAATCTGGACAGACGGAAGTTTAAAAGCATATGAAGCATTAAGTTTAGCAGCAAAAGTTTTATCTGGACATTTAGAGTTATTTATAGATTTATCAGAAGCAACAAAAAATACACAAGTAATGGTTGAAAAGGAAGAAAACAAAAAAGGCAAAGTTTTAGAAATGTCTATAGAAGATTTAGAGTTATCTGTTAGATCATATAATTGCTTAAAAAGAGCTGGAATATCTAAAGTAGAAGATTTAGCAAATAAAACAGAATCAGAAATGTTAAAAGTTAGAAATTTAGGTAAAAAATCTTTTGATGAAGTTACAAACAAACTTCATTCATTAGGACTTGATTTTGCTGAGGAAGAAGACTAAAAGAAAGGAGAAAAAGTAAAATGGCTAAAAATAGAAAATTAGGTAGAACAACAGACCAAAGATTAGCAATGTTAAAAACACAAACTACAGATGTAATCTTACATGGAAAAATAGAAACTACTGAATGTAGAGCAAAAGAAGTAAAATCTATAGTTGATTCTTTAATATCATTAGCAATTAAAGAAAAAGATAATTTCGATATGGTTGATGTAAAAGTTGTTCGTGCTAAATTAGACAGTAAAGGAAATAAAGTTACAGAAAAAGTAACAAGCAAAAATGGTAAAGACTACTTAAAAGTAGTAAAAGAAGAAATTACTGAAAGTAGACAAAAAGATAAGCCAACAAGATTAAATGCAAGAAGAAAAATGATGAGAAAATTAAATAAAGTTAAAGATAGTGAAGGTAAAAATATAGATTTACCATCAAAATTATTTAACGAAATTGCTCCAAAATACGAAGGTAGAGTTGGAGGATATACAAGAATAGTTAAATTAGGACAAAGAAGAGGAGACGCAGCAGAAGTTGTTATTCTTGAATTAATTTAAAAAATATAAATATATAAGAAAATTGTGCGTTAGCGAAAGCAAAGCTTTCGACGCACACATGTGCATTTTGCTTCGCAAATATGCACAGCCCAATGTAAATTAACCTTTTTGTATACAGAAAAATCTTCGATTTTTCCTATACAATAAAAAAAGAAACTAGATAGTGATTATCTAATTTCTTTTTTTTGTTGTATAGAAATTATTATAAAATATTAAAAAAATGAAATATTTTCTTATAATATTACAAAAATATAGTCTAAATACTAGAAATATAATAATTTTTGTGATATGATATAAGGGTAAAAAATTTTGGGAGCAAATTATGAACAAAATAATAAATAACATAAATTCAGTAGAAGATGTAAAGAAATTATCAATAGAAGAAAAAAAACAACTAGCACAAGAAATTAGAGAATTTATAATAGAAACAGTATCAAAAACAGGGGGGCATCTCGCATCAAACTTAGGAGTTGTAGAATTAACAATTGCTTTACATTCAATATTTGATGTACCAAAAGATAAAATAGTATGGGACGTAGGACATCAAACTTACGTGCATAAAATACTAACAGGGAGAAAAGATAAATTAAATACAATAAGAACACTAAATGGACTAGCAGGATTTCCAAAAGTATGTGAATCAGAATGCGATTGTTTTAATACAGGTCATAGTAGCACATCAATATCAGTAGCATTAGGAATGGCAAAATCAAGAGATTTAAGGCAAGAAAAAAATAGTGTAATAGCAGTAATAGGAGATGGAGCACTTACAGGAGGAATGGCATTAGAAGCATTAAATAATGCAGCAAGCCTAAATACCAATATAATTGTAATTTTAAACGATAATGAAATGAGCATATCAAAAAATGTTGGTGGAATTTCAATGAGTCTTAGTAGACTTAGAACAAAAAAGTTTTATACAAAATCTAATAAATATGTAAAAAGTGCATTAGGAAAACTACCAAAACAAGGTAAAAAATTTATAAGATTTATTAGAAAAATAAAATATAGTATAAAGCAATTAATATTACCAAATATGCTATTTGAAGACTTAGGCTTTAAATATTTAGGACCAGTTGATGGCCATAATATTGAAAAATTAGAAGACTTATTAAGAATTGCAAAAGATATAGATGGACCAATACTAATACATGTAATAACAAAAAAAGGAAAAGGCTACAAACCAGCAGAAGAAAATCCAGATAAATTTCATAGTAGTTCTAGTTTCGATATTGAAACAGGAAAACCTTTAAAAGAAAAGAAAGAAGATTATTCTAATACATTTGGAAAAAAGATAGTAGAACTTGCAAGAGAAAACAAAAATATTGTAGCAATTACAGCAGCAATGAAAGATGGTACAGGTCTAACAGAATTTGCAAAAGAATTTCCTGAAAGGTTTTTTGATGTTGGAATTGCAGAACAACACGCATTAGGAGTTGCAGCAGGTCTTGCAAGCCAAGGACTTATACCAATAATACCAATATATTCTTCATTTTATCAAAGAGCATACGACCAAGTAATACACGATATATGTATACAAAAATTACCAGTTATAATGTGTGTAGATAGAGCAGGAATAGTTGGAAATGATGGAGAAACACATCAAGGAATATATGATTTATCATTTTTTAATATAGTACCAAATTTAACAATTATGGCACCAAAAGATTTTAAAGAATTAGAAAATATGCTAGAATTTGCAATAAATTTAAAAGCACCAGTTGTAATAAGATACCCAAAGGGAAGTGAAGGAAAAAATAAAGTTGAAAAAGAAACAGAAATACAACTTGGAAAAGCAGAAAAGATAAATGATGGACAAGACCTAACAATTGTTGCAATTGGAAAAATGGTAGATAGAGCAATAGAAATATCAAAAATATTAAAAGAGCAAAATATAAATGTAGATTTAATAAATGCAAGATTTTTAAAGCCATTAGATGAAGAAACAATATTAAATTCTATAATAAAAACTAAAAAAGTAATTACAATAGAAGATAATATTATAAAAGGTGGCTTAGGAAGTAATATAGAAGAACTAATAATACAAAATAATATAAAAGATATAAAATTTAAAAAATTTGGATATCCAGATAAATTTATACAACATGGAAATATAGAAGAAATAGAAAAAATATATAAATTAGATACAAATAGTATTATAGAAGAAATAAAAAAATTATAAAAGGATGTTTAATATGTTAAAAATATTTTTATTAATATTAGGTTTACTATTAGCAACATTTGGAGTTATAATGATATATGATGCAAGATTAATAACAAAGAAAATGTTTAGTTTTGGAGACCAAAACGAAGCAACAAGTGGATTAAAAATATTAGGATTTATATTTTCAATAATAGGAACTTTACTAGTTTATTTTAATTTTTAAAAGGAGAAGAAAATGTTAAAAAGTACAAATAAAATTTTAATAACATTAGTATCTATTTTAATACTCTTATTAATTACAGCAGTAATATTATTTTCAATAGTAATAAAAAATACAAGTAAAATTGAGGAAAATAAAGCAACTGCAATGACAGAAGATAATACATTAAATTTAATAGATATTGAAAAAGTAGAAAAAAATCAAAATATTTTAGTTGCATATTTAGGAGAAAACAATGTAGATAGTGGTGTTATAGAAATTGGAACAGATAAAATAAATAATGTTACAGAAAATAATTTAGCACCATATTATATAAAAGTAAATGTTCAAGCAAATACATTAACAGTATATAAAAAAGATGGAAATGGAAATTATAATATTCCGTTAAAAGCAATGATATGTTCGTGTGGAAGTGAAACACCAGTTGATGGAACATTTAGTTTAAAAAAATATAATAACTGGCAATGGAAAACAATTTCAGGAAGACAATATGTGCAATATGCTTCACAAATATCAGGAGATACATTAATACAATCAGTTCCATATACAATAAAAGGAGATAAATCTAGTTTAAATTATGAAGAATATGATAAATTAGGAACATTTTCAACACAGAGTTCAATTTCTTTGCAAGTAATAGATGCAAAATGGATATATGAAAATTGTCCTGCAGGAACACAAGTAACTTTTTATACAGAAGAAACTCCAGGTCCACTTGGAAAACCAACATCACAATTAATAACAGAAGATGAACAAGTAAGAGGTTGGGACCCAACAGACCCAGAAGAAAATAATCCTTGGAAAAATTATGTAAGACCTGAAAAGAAAGAAGAAGATAATAATAATGTTTTAGATGGAAATACACTTGATCAAAATACATTAAATAATGATATGCAAAACAATAACAATTTAAATAATAATACACTAGATAATAATAATCTAAATAATAACACATTAAACGATAATAATGCAGGAAATACAGTAAATAACAATAATGTAAACAACAATGAAGTCAATAATAATCAAACAAATAATAATAGAGTACCAGAAAATAGGGTATTAGAAGAAAATGATGATGTAGTAATTAAAAGTGAAGTAATAGATACGAATACACTTTAAAATAAAAATATGGGAGGATAAAAAATGTTAGATAAAAAATATGATGCACAAGAAAAAGAAAAAAAATGGAGGGATTATTGGAAAGACAATAAAATATATGAATTTAAAAGAAATGGAAAAGAAGTATATTCAATAGATACACCACCACCAACTGTTAATGGAAAAATTCATATTGGACACATCTTTTCATATACACAAACAGAAATGCTTGCAAGATATAAAAGATTAAGAGGATATAATATATTTTATCCATTTGGATTTGACGATAATGGTTTACCTAGTGAAAGACTTGTTGAAAAAGAACAAGGAAAAAGAGCACATGAAATAGGTAGAGAAGAATTTTCAAAATTATGCTATGAAACAACAAATAAATATGAAGAAGAATTTAAAGAGTTATTTAGCAGAATGGGAGTAAGTACAGACTGGAATATACAATATAAAACTGTAAGTCCATCAACAATAAAAATAAGTCAAAAATCATTTTTAGATTTAATAGAAAAAAATTGTTGCTATCATAAAGAAAGCCCTGCATTATGGTGTAATGAATGTCTAACATCAATTGCACAAGCAGAACTAGAAACAAAAACAATAAAAACTACATTTAACTATATAAACTTTAAAACTGTTGAAGATAATGAAGAATTTACTATTGCTACAACAAGACCAGAATTATTACCTGCAATAGTATGTGTATTTGTTAATCCTAATGATGAAAAACGTAAACATTTAATTGGAAAAACTGCAAAAATACCAGTAATAGACGTTGAAGTACCAATAATGGCAGATGAAAAAGTTGCAATGGATAAAGGTACAGGAATTGTTATGTGCTGTACATTTGGAGATCAAACAGATATTGAATGGTGGAAAAAATATAAATTACCATTAAAATATATATTAACAGATAATGGAAGAATTATAGATTCTGTTCCAAAATATGGCGGATTAAAAATAAAAGAAGCAAGAAAACAAATAATAGAAGATTTACAAAATGGTGGATATGTTGTAAAAATAGAAGAATTAGAACATGAAGTACAAACACACGAAAGATGTGGAAAAGAAGTAGAATATTCTGTAATGAAACAATGGTTTATAGATACAATAAATCATAAAGAAGATTTCTTAAAAATAGGAGACGAAATAAATTGGCATCCAGCACACATGAAAACAAGATATATAGAATGGGTAAATAACATAGCATGGGACTGGTGTATTTCAAGACAAAGATATTTTGGTGTACCATTCCCAGTATGGTATTGTAAAAAATGTGGTGAACCAATATTTGCAAGAAAAGAAGATTTACCAGTTAATCCATTAGTAGATAAACCAAAATGCTCAAAATGTCCAAAATGTGGTTGTGAAGAAATAGTTCCAGAAACAGATGTAATGGATACATGGGCAACATCATCAGTAACTCCATTAATAAATATGAGATATGATGAACAAGAAAATTATGAAGATATATTAAAACCAATGAGTTTAAGAACAAATGCTAGTGAAATAATAAGAACATGGGATTTCTATACAATAGTAAAAAGTTTCTATCATTTCAAACAAAGACCATGGAACAATGTTATGATTTCAGGATTCGTTATGGCAAGTAAAGGAGAAAAAATAAGTAAAAGTAAAGGAAATAGTAAAGTTGAACCAATAGACTTAATAAATCAATATTCAGCAGATGTAATAAGATATTGGGCAGGAACAGGAAGACTTGGAACAGATATAGTATTTAGTGAAGAAACTTTATTACGTGGAAAGAAATTAATAAATAAGATATGGAATGTTTCAAAATTCATTGAAATGCACTTAACAGATTATGAAGACCAAGAATTTAATGATTTTGAATATATAGATAAATGGATATTAGGAAATTTCCAAGAAGTAGAAAAATCTTTTATAAATTATTTAGAAGAATATGAAGTAGGTTTAGCATTAAATACATTAGAAAAATTCTTCTGGGAATTTTGCGATAATTATATAGAAATAGTAAAACATAGATTATATAGACCAGAAGAATTTGGAGAAACACCAAGATATAGTGGACAAAAAACAGTATATATTATACTATATAAATTATTACAGGATTTTAGTATATTCTTCCCATTTATAACAGAAGAAATATTCCAAGAACTATATCATAATAATAAATCAATTCATACAACAGAAATAAAACCATTAAACTATAATTTTGTAAATGAAATAAAAAACGGAGATAAAATAGTTGAAATAATAAGTCAAGCAAGAGGTGCAAAAACAAATAGTAATGTATCTTTAAAAACACCTATAAAAAATTTAGAAATAGGTTTATCAAAAGAATTAGAAGAAGCGGTTAATAAATCTATAAAAGACTTTAAAGCAACATTATTTATTGAAAATATAAATATAAAACCAATAGATAAAGATTATGAAATATACAATATAGAATTAAACCTAGACCAAGAATAAGAGGAGGAAACAATATGTGCGAAGAAAAAAAAGATTATAGCAAAACATTAAATTTACCACAAACAGAATTTCCAATGAGAGGAAACTTACCAGAAAATGAACCAAAAATATTTGAAGAAATATTTGAAAATAATTTATATGAAAAAATGTTGAAAAAAAATGAAGGAAAGAAATCATTTGTATTACATGATGGACCCCCTTATGCAAACGGTGAAATACATGCAGGTCATGCTATAAATAAAGTATTAAAAGATACAATAGTTAGATATAAAAATTTAAGAGGATATTACACACCATTTATTCCAGGTTTTGATACACATGGTATGCCAACAGAGAAAAAAGCAATAGAAAAATTAGGATTAAATAGAGATGAAATACCAGTATCACAATTCAGAGATACATGTAAACAATTTACTCAAGAATATAAAGATAAACAAATAGATGGTTTTAAAAGACTAGGTGTATTAGGAGACTGGAAAAATCCATATATAACTTATGACCCTAAAATAGAAGCAAAACAATTAGGTGTATTTGGAGAAATGTATAAAAGAGGTTATATATATAAAGGCTTAAAACCTGTATATTGGTGTACAGATTGTGAAACTGCATTAGCAGAAGCAGAAATAGAATATAAAGATGTAAGTTCAAATACAGTATATGTAAAATTCCCTGTAATAGATAGTAAAGGATTATTTGAAGTAAAAAATACATATATGGTAATATGGACAACTACACCATGGACATTACCAGGTAATACTGGTATTACAATAGGACCAGACTTTAAATATAGTTTAGTAGATATACAAGATTGCAAAGTAATTATAGCAAGTGAACTTGTTGAAAATGTAATGAAAATTGCAAAAATAGAAAATTATAAAACTATAAAAGAATTTGAAGGTAAAGATTTAGAAGGAATAAAATGTAAACACCCATTTTTAGATAGAGAATCAAAAGTTGTACTTGGTAGCGAGGATACAATATTAGTAGAATTAGATACAGGTACAGGTGCAGTTCATACAGCACCGGGTTATGGTAAAGAAGACTATTTATGTGGTATAAAAAATGGATTAGAAATAATAGTAACAGTAGATGAAAAAGGACATCAAACAGAAGGTGCAGGAATATTTGCAGGAATGTATTATGCAAAATCAGATAAAGAAATAGCAAAATGGTTAGAAGAAAATAACTTATTATTAGCAAAACAAGAAATAGTTCACTCATATCCACATTGTTGGAGATGTAAACACCCAGTAATATATAGAGCAACAAGCCAATGGTTTGCTTCAATAGAAGGATTTAGAAAAAAAGCATTAGAAGCAATTAAAACAGTAAAATGGTATCCTGCATGGGGAGAAGAAAGAATTACAAAAATGATAGAAGATAGAAACGATTGGTGTATATCTCGTCAAAGAACATGGGGAGTTCCATTACCAATATTCTATTGTAAAGAATGTGGCAAAGAGTATGTAACAAGTGAAAGTTTAGATAAAATAATAAATATTGTTAGAGAAAAAGGCACAAATGCTTGGTTTGATATGACAGAAAAAGAATTAATGCCAGAAGGTGCAAAATGTAGTGAATGTAGTTGTACAGAATTTAAAAAAGAAACAGACATAATGGACGTATGGTTTGATTCTGGTTCAACACATGAATCAGTTATTGCAGAAAGAGGAATAGCAGAACCAGATTTATATTTAGAAGGAAATGACCAATATAGAGGGTGGTTCCAATCTTCATTATTAACATCTGTTGCAACAAAAGATAAAGCACCATATAAAGAAATAGTAACTCATGGTATGCTAGTAGATGAGCAAGGAAGAAAAATGTCAAAAAGTTTAGGAAATGTTATATCTCCACAAGATATAATAAAAGAATTTGGTGCAGATATATTAAGACTTTGGGTACTATCTTCAGATTATAAATCAGAACTTGCATTATCAAAAAATATATTAAAACAAGTATCAGAAGTTTATAGAAAAATAAGAAATACTGCAAGATATATTTTAGGAAATATTAGTGATTTTAATGTAAATGAACCTGTAAAATATGAAGATTTACAAGAAATAGATAAATGGGCATTATTAAAATTAAATAGATTAATAAAAGATTGTATAAAAGCTTATGACGAATACGATTTTAATAAAGCATATCAAGCATTAAATACCTTCTGCGTTGTAGATATGAGTAATTTCTATCTAGATATTATAAAAGATAGACTTTATACATGTAAATCAAATTCTATTGAAAGAAGATCTGCACAAACAGCAATGTATGAAATTTTACAAGCATTAGTTAAAATATTAGCACCTATGGCATGTTTTACAGCAGAAGAAATATGGAAATATATGCCTCATAAAGACGGAGAAAATACAGAAAGTGTAATGCTTTCATATTATCCAGAGGTAAATGATAAATATGAAAATAGTGAATTAGAAGAAAAATGGAATAAAATTATAAAAGTTAAAGAAATAGTTGCAAAAGAATTAGAAGTAGCAAGAACAGAAAAAATTATAGGACACTCTTTAAATGCAAAAGTAACAATATATGCAGATGGAGAAGAATATAAATTCTTAAAAGAAAATGAAGAATTAATATTACCAGTTTTAATTGTTTCAGCATTAGAAATTCAAAATAAAAAGGTAGATAACGAATTTGAGGTAAAAGTAGAAGTTGCACCTGGAGAAAAATGTGAAAGATGCTGGATGTATTCTGAAACAGTAGGAGAAGATAAAGAAAATCCTACAATATGTAAAAGATGCAGTAATGCACTTAAATAATTTTTTAGGTGAGTATGTATATGGAAATAATTATAGGTAAAAATGCAGGTTTTTGTTATGGAGTAAAAAATGCAGTAGTAAATACAGAAGAACAACTAAAAGAAAATAAAAATATATATTGTTTGGGCGAGTTAGTTCATAATAGGCAAGTAGTAGAAAAATTAGAAAATTCAGGTTTAAAAATTGTAGACAAATTAGAAGATTCTAAAAATAAGATAATAATAAGAGCACATGGCACAGAAAAAACGACTTATGAAGATGCTAAAAAAATGAATATAGAAATTTTAGATTATACTTGCCCAAATGTTTTAAAAATACATAATATTGCAAAAGATTTTGCAAGTAAGGGATACTATATTTTCTTAATAGGTGAAAAAAAGCATCCAGAAACTATTGGAAATATTAGTTTTTGTGGAGAAAATTCATTTTTAATAGAAAACGAAAGTGAAATAAAAGAAGCAATTAATAATTTTGAAAATTCTAAATTAAATAAATTATTAATAATAACACAAACAACATTTAGTTTAGAAAAATTTAATTTATATGTAGATATTATAAAAAATAATTTAAATGAAAATGTTGAATTAGTGGTAAAAAATACAATTTGTAATGCAACAAAAATAAGGCAAGAAGAAACTGAGCAAATTTCAAAAAAAGTTGATTTTATGATAATTGTTGGTGGAAAAAATAGTTCAAATACAAAAAAACTTTTTCAAATTTCTAAAACAAATTGTAAAAATTCAATTATTATAGAAACAAAAGAAGAATTAGATTTAGAAGATATAAAAGATTATAAAACAATAGGAATTATGGCAGGTGCATCTACACCAGACTATATTATAGAAGATATATATAATGTCATAAATAATTATATAAATTAGTATATGAAGTAAAATTTTAATTCGGTTTAGTTGCAATTACTGAACATTTATGATACAATATTTGTTAGAATTTTATTAGTAACGTTTAAGAGGAGGAAAAAATGCAAGTATTAAAATATATATTAGTAGCAGTAGATATAATAGTTTGCTTAGTATTAACAATTTTATGTTTAATACAATCAAAAGATGATGAAGGACTATCTTCAACAATTACAGGCTCATCAACAGGAAACTTTTATGAAAAAAATAAAGGAAAAACAAAACAAGGTAAAATGAAAAAAGCAACAATAATATCAGCAGTTTTATTTGTAATATTATCAGTGGCAACATCAATATTATATGTAATTTAATAGGAAATTATATAATTTCCTATTTTAAATGGCCCGTTGGTCAAGCGGTTAAGACGCAGCCCTCTCAAGGCTGAGTGATGGGTTCGATTCCCGTACGGGTCACCACCTTATTCCTATGCAAAATTGTATGGGATTTTTTGCTATATAAATATTTATAACAAATTAAAATAAAAGGAAATAAAAAATGACGATTAAAGAATTAATAATATATGGAACTAAAAAAATAAAAGAAAATGATATAGAAAATGCAAATTTACAAGCAAAAATAATATTATTAAATTTAATAAAACAATCAAAACAATATCTAATAATAAATCAAGAAGAAAAAATATCAGAAGACATAGAAGAAAAATATAAAAAAGATATAAACAAAATAATAGATGGTATACCAATACAATACATTACTAAAAATCAAGAATTTATGAAGCTTAACTTCTATGTAGATAAAAATGTATTAATACCTCAGCCAGATACAGAAATATTAGTAGAAGAAGTAATAAATATAAGTAAAAAATTAGAAAATATAAAGATATTAGATATATGTACAGGAAGTGGAGCAATAGCAATTACACTTGCAAAATACATAAAAGATTCTAAAATATATGCAACAGATATAAGTAAAGAAGCAATTAAAATTGCAAGTAAAAATGCCAAAAAAAATAAGGTTAAAGAACAAATTACATTTTTAGTATCAGATATGTTTAATAAAATTCCAAATCAAAACTTTGATATAATAGTATCAAATCCACCATATATAGAAAAAAATGTAATAAATAATTTACCAAAACAAGTAAAAAATGAGCCATATATTGCATTAAATGGAGGAAAAGACGGTTTAGACTTCTATAAAATAATATCAAATAATGCATATAAATTTTTAAATAGTGATGGATACTTATGTTTAGAAATAGGATACAATCAAAAAAATTATGTAATAAAATTATTAGAAAATACTAATAAATATAAAGATATATATTGCAAAAAAGATTTGGCAAATAATGATAGAATAATTATTGCAAGAAAAAAGGTGTGAGAAGTATGTCATTTTCATCTGAAATAAAAGAAGAATTAAGTAAATTAAATACTTTAGGTAACAAAGAAAATGTAATAGCAGAATTTGTAGGGTATTTATTAAGCAGTAATATAGTATTAACAAATACCAAGGTAAAATATTCAACAGAAAATGAGTATAACATAAATAGATTTAATAAATTACTTAAAACATTATCAATAGACTATAAAATAGATATACAAGGTAAAATTTATACAATAACATTTAAAAACAATATTAATATAAAAGAATTAAATTTTAATAAAAACGTAATTGAAATAAGTGATATAAAAATAAATAATAAATCAGAAAATTATTTAAAAGCAGTTGTAAGGGGAGCATATTTAGGTGCTGGTTCTTTAAATAATCCAAGTACAAAATATCATTTAGAAATAATACTAAGTTCACAAAAAAATGCACAATATTTAGCAAATATACTTAATAAATTTGGTATAATAACAAAATTTTTAAAAAGAAAAAAAGGTTACTCAATATACATAAAAGATGGAGAACAAATATCAAATTTATTAGCATTTATAGGGTCTAATAAATCAGTATTAAAATATGAAGAAATTAGAGTTGTAAAAGAAACTAGAAATAATATAAATAGATTAGTAAACTGTGAAACAGCAAATTTAAATAAAACAATAAATGCATCAATTCAACAAATAGAAGCAATAAAATTAATAAAAAGTAAAAATAAATTTGATACTTTACCAGATATATTAAAAGAAATAGCAAATTTAAGAATTAAAAATCCAGATGCAAGTTTAATAGAATTAGGAAATATGTTAAATGAACCAGTAGGAAAATCTGGGGTAAATTATAGATTAAAAAGATTAGTTGAAATAGCAAACGAATTGAGGTAGAAATGAAAGAACTAGGAATATATGTACATATACCATTTTGCAAAAGAAAATGTAATTATTGTGATTTTATTTCATTTCAAGATAAAGATAATTGTATAAATAAATATATAGAATGTTTAAAAGAGGAAATAAATAAAACCATAAAATTAAGTAACTATAAAGAATATACAGTAAAAACAATATATATTGGAGGAGGTACTCCATCATATATAGATTCAAAATTTATTGTAGAAATAGTAAATGAAATAAAAGAAAAATTTAATGTAGATAAAAATGCAGAAATAACAATAGAAATTAATCCAGGTGCAGTTAATGAACAAAAATTATACGATTACTATAATGTAGGAATAAATAGACTTAGTATAGGATTACAGTCTGACAATGATGAACTTCTAAAAACAATAGGAAGAATACATAATTTTAGTGAATTTTTAGAAATATACAAAATAGCAAGAAAAATTGGATATAAAAATATAAATATAGATTTAATGTTAGCATTGCCAAATCAAACAATAGAAATGTTAGAAAATACAGTAAATAATATTATAAGGCTAGAGCCTGAACATATTTCACTATATTCTTTAATTGTAGAAGAAGGTACAAAACTAGAAAAACAACTTGAAAATAAAGAATTAACACTTCCAAATGAAGATACAGAAAGAATAATGTATCATTTAACACGAAAAATATTATATGAAAATAAATATATTCAATATGAAATTTCAAATTTTAGTAAAATAGGATATGAATCAAAACACAACTTAGATTGTTGGAGTCAAAAAGAATATATTGGTTTTGGACTTGCTTCACATTCATACATAAATATGGAAAGATTTTCTAATACAACAAATATTGATGAATATATAGCAAATATTCAAAATGATAAAATAGAAGAAAATTATATAATACATGAAAAACAAAATTTAGAAAGTCAAATGAAGGAATATATGATACTAGGTTTGAGAAAAATTAATGGGGTAAATATTACAGAATTTAAACTAAAATTTAATCAAAACCCAATTTATCTATTTAGAATAGAGTTAAATAATTTAGTAAATAAAGGTTTAATTGAAATACAAGAAAACAATATAAAATTAACTAATAAAGGGTTAGACTTTGCAAATATTGTATGGGAAGAATTTATATAATATAAATTATGTAAAAATATAGTAAAGTTTGAAAAATTATGTTATAATCAATATTAATAATATTGTTTTAGGAGAAAAAATATGAAAGTATATCAAATTTATGATTATATTAATTGGAAAAGAAATAATAGAGATGAAAATACTGGGAAATGTAGAAAACCTAGAAAAGTAATTATCAAAAACGGCATAAATTTAAAAAATGAACACTTATTATCAAGCGAAAAAGAAGAAGTAAGATTGGGATTTTGGTTAGATAAAAATCCAAGAGTAAACGAAACCATCAAAAAATATGCTAATGCTGATATAACAAAAATCAAAAGAAGATTTAAAAATATAAGAATTAAACCTAAAAAATATCAAGAAAGAGTAATTAATTTTGATGTATATTTAGATTGGATAAGACAGCATACAAATAAGGAAACTGGTAAAATACCAAAACCAAATCAATTTATTTATAGAGATGGCAAATTTCTAAAACGTGATGAAATGACAGAAGAAGATAAATTTCAAATTGATTTATATAATTGGTGGCTAAGAGATTCACAGGAAAGGTGTATTATAAGGAAATATAAAAAGTATGATTTAGAAGATATACCAGAAGAAGATAGAGAAATAGTAAAAAAATATAGAGATGTTGTAGAAACAAAAATCATAGAAAAAGAGCAGAAAAAAATTGAACAATTGGATGAATTAAAGTTTAAAGCTTATATAGAATGGAAAAAACAACATAAAATTGAACATCATATTAAATATACAGAACCAAGACATATTATATTAAATTCAGAAGGTAAGTCAAAAAAAATAGAAGAAATGACTGAAGAAGAGAAATTAGAATATGTAATTGGTAAATGGTGGTATAATAAACCTTTAGAAAGAAAAATATTAGAAAAAAATAAATACATAACTAATTTGGAGTTTTATTGTTTATCAAATGAAGAAAAAAAAGTAATTATTGAATATTATAAATCAGGAATAAAAGATGCTTATAATATAATTGAAAGAATGAAAATAGATTTATTACCAACAAAAGAAAAAGAAAAGGATGATGATATGGAAAGATAAATAAAAAACGGTTAATTTTCTTATATTAATAAATAAAACGATGATATAAGTTAAAAATATGAAATACAAGGAGTGTTATAAAAGTTAAAAAGACTAGAAATAAGGAGTAACAATGTTCAAATTAGTATCAGAATATAAACCAACTGGCGACCAACCAGAAGCAATAGAATATTTATCAAATGGAATAAAAGAGGGCAAGAAATTCCAGACTTTACTTGGAGTTACAGGCTCACGGAAAAACTTTCACAATGGCAAATATTATAGAAAAAGTGCAAAAACCAACACTCGTTTTAGCACATAATAAGACATTAGCAGGACAACTTTATAGCGAATTCAAAGAGTTTTTCCCTCGGAAATAATGTGGAGTATTTTGTATCATATTATGATTATTATCAACCAGAAGCATATATAGCATCATCAGACACATACATAGAAAAAGATGCATCAATAAATGATGAAATAGATAAACTAAGACACTCAGCAACAGCATCATTATTCGAAACAAAAGATGTAATAATAGTAGCATCTGTATCATGTATATATGGTTTAGGAGACCCAATAGACTATGAAAATATGACAATATCACTACGTCAAGGAATGAAAAAATCAAGAGATGAAATATTAAGAAGATTAGTAGAAATGCAGTATACAAGAAATGAAGTAGACTTTAAAAGAGGAGCATTTAGAGCAAAAGGAGACATTATAGAAATATATCCATCAGACTCAAATGAAAAAGCAGTAAGAGTAGAAATGTGGGGAGATGAAATAGAAAAAATATCAGAAATAAATCCATTAACAGGAAAACCAATAGATACAAGAACACACATACTAATATTCCCAAATTCTCACTATGTTACATCAGGAGATAAAATGGAAACTGCAATACAAACAATAGAAGAAGAATTAGAAGAAAGAATAAAATACTTTAAATCTGAAAATAAACTAATAGAAGCACAAAGAATTGAAGAAAGAACAAATTTTGATATAGAAATGATGAAAGAAACCGGATTTTGTCAAGGAATAGAAAACTATTCAAGACACATTAGTGGTAGAGCGCCAGGAAGTGCACCATTTACACTTTTAGATTATTTACCAAAAGATTTTCTTTTATTAATAGACGAATCACATGCAACAATACCACAAGTAAGAGGAATGTATAATGGAGATAGGGCAAGAAAAGAATCACTTATAAAATACGGATTTAGATTACCATCTGCATTAGATAATAGACCATTAAAATTTAATGAATTTGAATCAAAAATAAATCAATGTATATTTGTAAGTGCAACACCTGCAGAATATGAACTAGAACATTCAAATGGAAATGTAGTAGAACAAATTATAAGACCAACAGGACTATTAGACCCTGAAATAGAAGTAAGACCTGTTGAAAACCAAATAGATGATTTAATAGAACAAATTAGAATAAGAGTGGAAAAAGGTCAAAGGGTGTTAGTAACAACACTTACAAAAAAAATGGCAGAAGATTTAAGTTCATACTTAGCAGGAATAGATATAAAAGTAAGATATATGCATTCAGATATTAAAGCATTAGAAAGAATGGAAATAATAAGAGATTTGCGTATAGGAAAATTTGATGTATTAGTTGGTATTAACCTATTAAGAGAAGGACTAGATATTCCAGAAGTATCATTAGTAGCAATATTAGATGCAGATAAAGAAGGATTTTTACGTTCAGAAAGGTCACTAATACAAACAATAGGTAGAGCAGCAAGAAATACAGAAGGAAAAGTAATAATGTATGCAGACGAATTAACAGAATCTATGGAAAAAGCAATTACAGAAACAAACAGGAGACGTAAAATACAAAGCGAATACAATAAAGCACATGGAATAACACCAAAAACAATACAAAAGAGCATAAGAGATACAATAAAAATAACAGTAGTAGAGGATATTCAACAAGAATTAAATATAGATGAAGATGAGAGCATAGAAAAGATTATAGAAAAATTAACAAACGAAATGTTAAAATGTGCTCAAAATATGGAATTTGAAAAAGCAGCAGAATTAAGAGATAAAATAAAAGCGCTAAGTGAAATAAAAGAATAAAAAAATATAAAACACCTTACAATAATAAAGTAAATATTTGACATTTACATAATATTATGCTAAAATAGTAACACAAAACTAGGTTAAAAACCACTTAAATTGGTACAGAATTTTTAAAATTCATGGTTCAATGTACTAATTATAATTTAATTTTAGGAGGTATTATACAAATGGATAATCCTTTCGACAACAAAGACATTAAAAGTTATAATGACAAAACCTTTGGAATTGCCATAATGGAACGTAGACAACAACTAGGTCTTACGCTTCGGAATGTGGCTGAATCTATAGGAGTATCTGCCCCATTTTTAAGTGACGTTGAAAAGGGAAGACGTGCTGCACCATTTTCAGATGCCACGGATGACAAGCGTATTTACAAACTTCAAGAAATTTTAAAACTTAATGACTCACAAAAATTAACATTTCTAATAATGGCATATATAGGCTATTATAGCAAAAGAAATGCAATCTGCTTGATTGATAAGTACATTTTGGAGAATCCTAATGCTATTGTTTTTATAGCAAAAGCATTTCAACAACAATGGGACGATAACGATTGGCAACAAAAGGTTGAAAAAATTTGAACCAAAATATAATAGAACCCTTTAGATAGAAATGTCGTAAGGGTTCTATTATTATTTTAAACACTATCTTGTTTTTTAAAATTTGCTATGCTATAATTTATTAAAAATATACTACCTTGCGTTATTTGGTACTATAGAAAAATTCAAGTATTAAAAAATAAGAGGAGAAACTAATATGTATAACAGTATAGAAGAATTAGAAAAATCAATACAAGGATGCAAAAAATGTAAATTATGTAATAATAGAACAAATATTGTAGTTGGTTCAGGAAATGTAAATGCCAAAATTATGTTTATAGGAGAAGGACCTGGAGCAGATGAAGATATACAAGGAAAACCATTTGTAGGAAAAGCAGGTAAATTAATGGATATGGCTTTACAAGGGTTAGACATAAAAAGAGAAGAATTATATATTGCAAATATAGTAAAATGTAGACCGCCATCAAATAGAAATCCAGAAGCAGATGAAGCAGAAGCTTGCATGGAATATTTAAGAAATCAAGTCTTAATTGTAAAACCAAAAATAATAGTATTATTAGGAAGTGTAGCATTAAAAAATATATTAGGAAATGAATATAATATTACAGCATCAAGAGGAAAATGGATAGAAAAAAATGGAATATGGTATATGCCAACATTTCACCCAGCAGCATTATTAAGAGATGATGCAAAAAAGATATATTTTTGGCAAGATTTAAAATTAGTAAAAGAAAAAATTATGGAGTTATAAATGAAAGATATAAAAGTTATAAAAGAAAAATCAAATTATTGTTTAAGTTGTAAAAATAAACCATGTACAAAAGGGTGTCCATTAGGAAACAATATAACAGATTTTATAAATTATATAAAACAAGAAAAATACAAAGAAGCGTATGAAACCTTAACAGAAACTACAATAATGCCATCAATATGTGGAAGAATATGTCCACATGATAAGCAATGCCAAGGAAATTGCATAAGAGGAATAAAACAAACACCAGTTAATATAGGAGATTTAGAAGCATTTATAGGAGATATGGCAATAAACGAAAATTGGAAAATATCAAAATATGAAGAAAAAAACAATAAAAAAATAGCAGTTATTGGTGGAGGACCAGCAGGACTTACTGCATCAGCATTTTTAGCAAGATATGGTTTTGATGTTACAATATATGAAAAATATGATAAATTAGGTGGAATTTTATATAAAGGAATACCAAATTTTAGATTAGATAAAGAAATCTTAGAAAATACTATATCAAAAATAATAGAATTAGGAATAAAAGTAAAATACAATGTAGAACTAGGAAAAGATTTCTCAATAGAAGATTTAAAAAAAGAATATGATGCAATAATATTATCATTTGGAGCAAATATTTCAAGCAAAATGGGAGTAGTAGGAGAAGAACTTGATGGAGTATATGGCGGTAATGAATTATTAGAAAAAGAAAACTATCCTGAATTTAAAGAAAAATGTGTAGCAGTTATAGGCGGTGGAAATGTTGCTATGGATACTGCAAGAACAATAAAAAAATTAGGAGCAAAAAAAGTATTTGTAATATATAGAAGAGCAGAAAAACAAATGCCAGCAGAAAGAAAAGAAATTGAAGATGCAAAAAATGAAGGTATTGAGTTTTTATTTCAAAATAATATTGTAAAAATTATAGGAAATGAATTAAGAAAAGTAGAAAAAATAGAATTAATAAAAACAGAGTTAATAAAAAAAGAAGGAGAAGAAAGAGAAGTACCTGTAAATATTGAAAATAGTAATTATACATTAGATATCGATTATGTTATAAGAGCAGTAGGTTCAAAAACAAATGAAAAATTATTACAAAACTTAAACTTAGAGTTAGATAAATATGGATATGTAAAAGTAAATGAAAATAATGAAACTTCACAAAAAAATGTTTTTGCAATAGGAGACTTAATAGGAACAAAATCAACGGTAGCATGGGCATCAAGATCAGGAAGAGATGTAGCGGAATATATTGTAAAAAATGTATAAAAAACTATTGACAACTTGTTAAAGTTTATATAAAATAAAAACATAAAAAACGAAGGAGAAAAAAATGAGAGAAAACATTTTTAAAGAAAATGCTATAACTTTAGTAGCATTAGTAATCACCATAATAGTATTACTAATACTTGCAGGAGTAACACTAAGTATATTGTTACAAACAGGAATAATCGAAAATTCACAAAAAGCAGTAAATTATTATTCATATCAATATGAAAATGAGAAAGATATTATAGATTATGTTGATAAAAAAATATTTGAAGTTGCTAATGGTGAAAAAGTTTCAGGGTATGCGATAAATATAAAAAATGCAAAAAAACAAAAAATTAACAATTTAATTATACATGGAGATACATTAAAAGATGGTACTGTATTAGGAAATGATGGAAAAATTAAATTAATTATAACCGGAAAGAATA
This sequence comes from uncultured Clostridia bacterium, assembly GCA_947625545.1. Taxonomy (GTDB): domain Bacteria; phylum Bacillota; class Clostridia; order TANB77; family CAG-508; genus CANRES01. The sequence continues at coordinate 10,906 of CANQOW010000002.1, read as the reverse complement.
TGATTTCAGATGATAAAGGAAATAATGAAATTGAAATGAAACATATGCCGGATACTTCATATGGAAGTTATACGTATAAAGTTACCAGTGGTAATAGTCATATAGTAACTGATGAAGAAAATAAAATTGATTTTACAATTTCATTTTTGCTTCAAAAGTATGAAGATACTCCAGAAGATGGAGAATTATTTAATTGCATAGTTTTTGGTGGACAATCTTTAGGTGATATGTGGGCGGCTAGATTTTGTGAACCTTCTAAATATAAACAAGATATTATAGATAATAATTGGATAAGATTTTCAAGAAGTCAAAGCATAGGTGCTGCGAGAGAGTATCAGCAATCATTTATAATTTTTATATTAGAACCACAAGATAAATATCAACATATAAAAGTAAAAAATGTACAATTAGAATATGGAAATGAAGCAACAGAATATGAAGAATATAAGGAAAAAGTATATGAAATTGACTTAAAAGATATCGATGGAAATACAATTTATGGTTTAGCAAAAAATGAAAAAATAGAAAAAATAAATGATGATTGGGTAATTTGTAAGGAAGATAATACAATGATAAAATTGAATAAAGATACAAATGAAATATTAGAAAATATTGAATTATTTGAAGGAACATCAAATATATTTATCGAAACTAATACACCTAATTTAAGTGGAGATTATGATGGTAGTACAAAACTAAAATCATATATAGAATTTACTTATAAAAATTAAGAAAACTATTGATTATTACTAAAAAATATGATATATTTAAAATATAGATGGTAATAAATTTATATAAATTTCATATAATATTATTGCTTTTATAAAAAAGTTGGTGAATCCAGCCATAAATTGGAACTTAAAAAAGCGGTGAATCCAGCCATAAATTGGAACTTAAAAAAGCGGTGAATCCAGCCATAAAGTGGAACTTAAAAAAGGGGGATTAGAGTTAAACTCTAGTCCCTTTATATATATTACATAAATATTAAGGAGAGAAATTTTATGATTAAAAATTTTAAAATTGTTAGAGTTGATTCTGGTTATTGCGATTATTTAAGAAAATTTGATAATAAGGTTATTTATAATAAAGATGAAAAAGAATTAAGACCATTTATAGGAATATTATTTCAAATAGATACTTTTGAATATTTTGCACCATTATCAAGTCCAAAACTTAAACATAAAAAAATGAAAAATACATTAGATTTTATAAAAATAAAAAATGGAGAAATGGGAGCAATTAATTTTAATAATATGATACCTGTAAATAAAACTAATTATTATTTAATAGACTTAAATAATAAAAATTTAGGAACTGCAGAATTAAAGTATCAAAAATTATTAAAAGAGCAACTATCTTGGTTAAATGCGAATTATAATCAAATAAAAAATAAATCTTTAAAATTATACCAATTATATAATAATGGAAAATTACCGCATAATATTAAATTAAGATGTTGTAATTTTAAATTATTAGAAGAAAAATGTAAAGAATATAATAAAGACTAAGTGAAAATTGATTAAATAAATTTGTAAGTGAAATGCAACGAAAATTTTAATAAAACTCTTGACAATATAATAAAGTTTGTATAAAATAAAAAAGTAAAAAGAAAATAAAACAAAAGAAGGGAGTTTTAAAAATGATAGCAAGTCTTGAAACCGTTGGTACTCTACACACACACACACACACACACACACACAATATGTTTAGTAGATAGGATAATTGCGTCATTTTTAGTTCTAAAATTAAATTTAATAAAGAAAATAAACAGAGTCAACTTTGTTTATATGTTAGTAATACAATTACGCATATAAATAAATTGGCTCTTTTTGTGTTTTTAAATTTAGTTTTATAATTTTACGTTTAATTAGTTTTAATTTGTTTAGTAATTAAATATAAAAAAGTGCATTTCGCTTCTCAACATAACTACGTAATAATTTGTAATTAAATTTAATGAGCCTCTTTCGCTGCTCTTGTATTTACAAGCCATCGAACATCCCTCATTAAATTAAATAACAAATTCTAACTTGTGATGTTTCCAACGCTTCAATTTACTTTTTGATATTTTAATTACTAAACATTAGAAAAAAATAAAAAATTTTAAGGAGGAGTTAAAAAATGAAAGGAAAAATTTTAAAAGAAAGAGGTATAACTTTAATAGCGTTAGTAATAACAATAATAGTATTGTTGATATTAGCAGGAGTAACAATAAGTATAGTGTTACATACAGGAATAATTGATAATTCACAAAATGCCGTAGATAAATATGCTTATGAGCAACAAATGGAGCAAGATGCATTAAAAAGTTTAAGTGGGTATATGCATAGTTATAGTAATGTAGTGCCAATATATACTGCTGAGCAATTAAAACAAGTCGGCAAAGGAGAAAAAGTAAATATTGAACAAGAAAATACAAAATTTGATTTTTCAATGAGTGCAAATTATGTATTAATGGCAGACATAGATTTAAACCCTGGAAAATGGTCAGAAGAAAAAGATAAAGAAGAAGAAAAAGGTATAACATATATTTTTAATGAAGACGCAGAACAATGGACGCCAATAGGAACAGAAGAAACACCATTTAAAGGAACATTTAATGGAAATGGACATACAATAAGTGGAATATATATAAATGAATACGAAGGATTATATAAAGGACTATTTGGAGTAATAGAAGATTCAACCATAGAAAATTTAACAGTATCAGGTAGTATTACAGGAAATGATTGTTTAGCAGGCATAGCATGTAACATTTGGGGAAAATCAACAATGAATAATTGCCATAATTTATGTACAATAGAAGGAGGAAGTGTAATAGGAGGAATAACAGCAGGGATAGGTCGTCATGGTAATGTAATTATAAGTAATTGTTCAAATAAAGGAAATTTAACTTCTAACAATGATGGTTGGGCTGCTGTAGGAGGAATAGTAGGAACAACAAATGGAGGAGAAGAAACTCCTAATAAAGAAATAACAATAACAAATTGCCACAATGAAGGAATTATAAAAGGAGAAGGAAGTGGAAATATTGCAGGAGGAATAGTAGGAGAAGCAGTAACGGTTGAAAGTAAAACATTAATAGAAAAGTGCTATAATAAAGGAAACGTAGAAGGTAAGGGTTATGCAGGAGGAATAGCAGGGGAGAATACGGGACATAATTTTATAGAATTATGTTATAATAGTGGAAACATAACATCAAAAGAAAATGCAGCAGCAGGAATAACAACAGTAAACAATTACAATAAAGAAGGAGCAGTAAGAAATTCATATAATACAGGAGAAATTAAAGGTAAAACTTGTGCAGGAGGAATAGTAGGATTTACAGGATATGGCACAATAGAAAATTGTTATAATACAGGAATAGTAACCAGAAATGATACGAATGAATCTGGTAGTGGAATAATAGATAGTACATCTGGTGATGGAAAAACAACTAATTGTTATTATTTAGAAAATACAGCATCTAGTGGAATAAAAGATATAGAAGATAAAATAGGACAAGCAGAAAAAAAATCAGAAACAGAGATGAAAAATAATGCAGAATTTGTACAAACATTAAACAACGGAGAAAACAACTGGAAACAAGACACAGGCAACAAAAATGAAGGCTACCCAATATTAAGTTGGCAATAAAAAAACATAAATAAAAAATAAAGAGAGTCAATTTAGAGTAATATAATTACAATATGAAAATTGACTCTTTTTTTATATATAAAAATAAAATACAAAATATTAAAAAAATTTTCAAAAAAATATATACAAAAAAGTAAAAATAATGATATAATTCAAGATGTAAAAATAACTAAAAAAAGAAAGGAATTTTAGATAAAAAAATGGGAAAAATTGTATTATTAGATGAATTAACAATAAACCAAATAGCAGCAGGAGAAGTTATAGAAAGACCAGCATCAGTTATAAAAGAAATGGTAGAAAACTCAATAGATGCAGGAGCAACAAATATAAGTGTAGAAATAAGAAATGGTGGAATATCATACATAAGAATTACAGACAACGGAAGAGGAATAGAAAGCGACGATATGGAAATAGCTTTTGAAAGACATGCAACAAGTAAAATAAGACAAGCAGAAGATTTAAACACAGTTAAATCAATGGGGTTCAGAGGTGAAGCATTAGCAAGTATAGCAGCAATAGCAAATGTAGAAATGATTTCTAAAACACCTGATTCAAGTATAGGAAATAGAATAGTAGTAGAAGCGGGAAATGTATTAGAATTTGGTGAAACAGCGTGTCCTGTTGGAACCACTATAACAGTACAAAATTTATTTTTTAATACGCCAGTAAGATATAAATTCCTAAAAAAAGATTATACAGAATCTGGATATATAGAAGATGTAATTTCAAGATTAGCATTAGTAAATCCAAATATAGCCTTTAAACTTATAAATTCAGGAAAAGCAATAATACAAACATCTGGAAACGGAAAAATACAAGACGTAATATATAGTATATATGGAAAAGATATAGCAAATGCAGTATTAAATGTAGATTATGATTATGAAGATATGCACATAAATGGAGTAGTTGGAAAACCAGAAATAGCAAGGTCAAATAGAGGAAACCAATTATTCTTTGTAAATAAAAGATATGTAAAAGATAAAACATTATCAACAGCAGCAGAACAAAGCTTTAAAGGACTTTTACCAATTGGAAAATATGGATTTGTTATATTAAATATAAATATGAGCCCAAGTAAAGTAGATGTAAATGTACACCCAGCAAAATTAGAAGTAAGATTTCAAGAAGAAAACAAAGTATTTCAAGCAATATATCATGCAATAAAAGACACATTATTAAAATCAGAATTAATTGCAAATACTGAAAAAACAAGCGAAGAAAATATAAATAATTCAGATAATAACCAAAATCAATTCTCAAGTTTATTTAGAAAAATACAAATGGAATCTGCAACTGAAAGAATACCAACAGAAGAAATAAGGTCAAAATTTAAACAATTAATGGAAAAATTAAATGCAAGTAAAAATGCAGAAACAGAAAATAAAGATGAAACAAAACCAGAAATTGAAACAAAAAATGAAGAAGAACTACAACAAGAAGTAACATTAGAAAACGAAGAAGAAAAACAAGAAATAAAACTAGAAAACGAAGAAGAAATAAACCAAGAAATAAAATCAGGAAATGAAGTAAATTTACAACAAGAAAATGAAACAGAAACACAACAACAAGAAGTAAATTTAGAAAATGAAATAGAAAATATAGAAGATAATAAAACAGAACAACTAACAAATGACACAATCATAATTGATAATACAAGTCTAAATGAACAAATTAATAAAACAGATGAAAATATATATGAAGAAACAAACAAAATAGAAGATTCAAATATTATAGAAAACGAAATAAATACAGAAGAAAAAATTGAAGAAAATAACAATTTTGAAATAGAAGAAAAAACAGAAAATAATTCAATTAACTATGGAGAAGTTTTAAACAATATGACAGAATTAAAGCAAGAAGAACAAGAACAAAACTTTAAAGAAATGTATGAAAAAATTTTTGGAAAATCAATAAAAGAAAATGAAGAAGAAAAACTAGATGCTATTTCAGAAGAAAATTTAATATCTGTATTTGACAATGATGAGACATACAGTGTTAAGAAAAATTATAAATTTATAGGAATAGCATTTAAAACCTACATAATAATTGAAATTGAAAACGAAATGTATATTATAGACCAACATGCAGCACACGAAAGAATAATGTACGAAAAAGTTAAAAAGAATTTTTATTCAGATGAAGATAAAGATTCACAAATGTTACTATTACCAGATATAATAACACTTACACATAAAGAAATGGATATAGCAAAAGATAATATGAACACATTTAAAAAAGCAGGATTTGTATTAGAAGAATTTGGAGAAAACACAATAAAACTAAGTGGAGTTCCAAATGTATGTATAGACTTAGATACCAAAGAACTATTCTTAGAAACATTAGACGAAATAAACACAGTATCTAGAACAGCAAAACAAGAAATAGAAGAAAAATTTATTGCAACAGTAGCATGTAAAGCAGCAGTTAAAGCACATATGGCTTTAACAGAACAAGAAGTAGATAGCCTAATGCAAAAACTATTAGAATTACCAAATCCATTTACATGTCCACACGGAAGACCAACAGCAATAAAAATGAATATAGCAGATATTGAAAAGAAATTTGCAAGAAGAAAATAAAAAAGTGTAAAAAATTTATAAAAAAGAACGGACGGAATAAATATGATAAAACCAAATGTAATTGTAATTTGTGGACCAACTGCATCTGGAAAAACGGCATTATCAATAGAACTTGCTAAACAAATTAATGGAGAAATAATATCAGCAGATTCAATGCAAATATATAAAGAAATGAATATAGGTAGTGCCAAACCAACAATAGAAGAAATGCAAAATATAAAGCATTACATGATAGACTTTCTAGAACCAGACAAAAGATATAGTGTAGCAGATTATAAATTACAAGCAGAAAAATGTATAGAAGAAATATTATCAAAAAACAAAACTCCAATAATAGTTGGAGGAACAGGGCTATATATAAATTCATTAATTTATGGAATAGAATATAGTAATATAAAAACAGATGAAGAATATAGAAAACACTTAGAAGAAATATGCGAAAAAGAAGGTCTAGAAACATTATATAAAAAAGCAATGGAAATAGACCCTAAAGCAATGGAAAAAATAAGTGTAAACGATAAAAAAAGAATAATGAGAGTTTTAGAAATATTTCATGAAACTGGAAAAACTAAAACAGAGCAAGAAATAGAATCAAGAATAAAAGAAGTTAAATATAATTATTTAGTATATGCTATTGATTTTGATAGAGAGAAATTATATCAAAGAATAAATAAAAGAGTAGATATAATGGTAGAAAAAGGGCTAATAGAAGAAGTAAAAAATTTAGTAAATAAATATAAAGAAATGCCAACAGCAATTCAAGGATTAGGATATAAGGAAATAAAAGAATATTTAGAAGGAATAGTAACAAAAGAAGAAGCAATAGAAAAAATAAAATTAGAATCAAGAAGATATGCTAAAAGACAGTTAACATGGTTTAGAAAAAATAAAGAAACCATATGGCTAAATGGAGAAAATGATATAAAAACAAATATTAATATTATTCTTGGGGGTATAAATTGAGTAGTAAAGGAAAAGAGCCAAAGCTAAATATTTTTAAGTTAATAGTAATAGGTATTATTTTTATTATAATTTGTACATATTTAATTTATAATATTATAGAACTAATAAAACAACCAACAGACCTATTTGTTGTAGAATCTGGAAAAATCACATTAGAAGAAGATTCTATAGGTTATGTTATTAGAGATGAAGTAATAATTTCAGGAGAAAATTCAGAAAACGGTTTAGTACAAATAAAAGCAGAAGGCGAAAGAGTAGCAAAAGGTGAAGCAGTATTTAGATATTATAGTAAAAATGAAGAAGAATTAAATAAAAAAATAGAAGAATTAGATACAGAAATACAAAAAGCGTTAGAAGGTCAAACTAATATTTATACAAATGATATAAAAATAATAGAAGGTCAAATTGAAGATAATATAGAATTAATTAGATACACAAATGATATTATGAAGATTAGAGAATATAAAAAAAATATAAATAATGCAATAACAAAAAAAGCAAAAATTATTGGAGATTTAAGCCCATCAGGTTCATATATAAAAGAATTAATACAAGAAAGAAGTTCGTATGAAAATGAACTAAATTCAGGAGTAGAATATGTAACAGCAGTTAATAGTGGTATAGTTTCATATAGAATAGATGGATTTGAAGATGTATTTTCAGTTGAAGATTTTTCAAACTTAAATAAAGAAACTTTAGAAAATATAGATTTAAAAACAGGTCAAATAGTTGCATCTAGTAATACAAGCGGAAAAATTATAAATAATTTTAACTGCTATATAGCAACAATTATGAATTCAGATACATCTAAAACAAAAAAAGTAGGAGATACAGTAACAGTTAGACTATCAAGTTCAAATGAGGTAAAAGCACAAATTGCATATATTAGTGAGCAAAATGATGGTAGTAATTTAATAGTATTTAAAATTCAAAAAGGTGTTGAAGAATTAATAAATTATAGAAAAATATCAATAGATGTAATTTGGTGGAGTGATAGCGGTTTAAAAGTTGCAAATTCATCAATAAGGTATGAAAATAATATCCCTTATGTAATAAAAAATATGGCAGGATATGAATATAAAATATATGTAAAAATAGTAAGTCAAAATGATAATTATGCTATAGTAAATAATTATACAACAGAAGAATATAAAGAGTTAGGTTTTTCTAGTGAAGAAATTAGCAACATGAGAAAAATTACTATATATGATGAAATATTATCTAACCCTAATGTATAAATTTTTTAAAATTGGCAAAAATTTTTAATAAGACTCTAAATATGGAGGTTATCATATATGGATATAAGTAATATGAAAAATATGGTAATATTAAAAAATTTGCCTTCAAATATAGTAGATGAAGCTATAGTTATTTTAAAAAGTAATAAAAAAATAAAAAAATTAGAATATGCAGAAAGTAAATTAAATAATTCTAACAATAATAGCCAAAATAAAGATAATACTAATGATTATATAGTTAATGAAGCGGAAATGATTATTTCAAATTACATTTCTAATTTAGAAAAGCCGACAGAATTAAATACTAATACAAAAAATTTAAGAAAAAAATATAGTAAATTAAAAAAAATAACTTTATTTTTAGGAATGGTAACAATTTTTCAATTAATTTTAATGTTATTAAAATAATAATTTAATAAATAATCATAAAACATCTCTTAAAGACATATTTATGTTTTTAAGAGGTGTTTTGTTATGGAAAAAGTTCTTAGTGCTGAAGAAAAAATAAGAAGAGCAGAAGAAATATATGCAAGAAGAAAAAATCAAAATTACAGAAATACAACTGCAACAGTAAATGTTTCTGGTAATAATAGAGATTTTAAATTATTTAAAAAAATGATTATACAAGTATTAATATGTTTATTAATATATTTTATATATTATCTTATTCAAACTACAAATTATGTATTTTCTGCTTCAACATTAAATAAAACAAAAGAAATATTAGACTATGATATAGATGTAAAAGGAATATATACTGAAATAAAAAATAATTTTTTGAATGATAATTCTAATAAAGATAATCAAGAAAATTCAAATATTGTAGAAAATGAAGAAGATACTCAAAAAACGAATATTGAAGAGAGTAATAATATAGAAGTAAAAAATGAAGAAATTACTCAAGAAGAGACAAATACAGAAAATGTAAGTAATAAAGAAGAAAATAAAATAGAAGAAAATACAGAACAAATAGTGAATGAAACTGAAACTATAACTATTGCACAAGAAATATTAAATAATTATTCTATAATAAAACCAGTAGAAGGTGGTTTTATTTCATCTGAATTTGGGACAAGAGAAGAAGAAGGAGATATTGTTACATCATATCATAATGGCATAGATATTGGTGTAGTTGTAGGAACAGATGTTATATCTGCAACAGATGGAGAAGTAATTTTAGCAACAGAATCTAGTAGTTATGGTAAATATATAAAAGTACAAAATGGAGATTTAATAACTACTTATGCACATTGCAATGATTTATTAGTAAAAGAAGGAGATACTATAAAACAAGGAGATAAAATAGCATTATCAGGTTCAACAGGAAATGTAACAGGACCGCATTTACACTTTGAAATAATATATAAAGGGGAGTACATAAATCCAAGAGAAATATTAGAATTTTAAATTAACTTTGGGAAGGGTTTTATGTATGAGAATTAGATTAGATTTAAAAATATTTTTATTTGCATTACTTTTTTATTTAACCAAACAAATTGAATTATACGCAATTTTAATGATATTTGCAATGTTTCACGAATTAGGACATATAATTTCAGGGTTATTAATGGGTTTTAAAATAGAAAAAATAAATATAATGCCAATGGGATTATCAATTTCATTTAAAGTACCATTAAAAAATTACAATAAAAAAATACAAAATTCCAGTTTATTAAGTTTAAAAAAAATAATTATTGCAATATCTGGTCCAATAATTAATGTTATTATAGCAATAATATTTATATTTAATAATTTTAATATAGAAGAATATCAAAGATTAAATATTATTTATGCAAATTTATTATTAGGTATTTTTAATTTACTACCAATATACCCACTAGATGGGGGAAGAATTTTAAAACAAATTTTTAAAATTAAATATGGAATTGAGTATTCAATAAAATATGTACATATATTTCAAAATTGTACAATAATTTTATTAACAATAATTTCAAGCATTGCAATTTATTATTTAGAAAATATAGCAATTTTATTTATTATCGCATATTTGTGGATTTTGGTTATTAATGAAAATAAAAAATATTCAATACATAAAAAAATATATGAGCGTGTAATAGAAAATGAAAATTTTTAATTTTTGTTTAAATTATAAAAAAACTATTGACAACTTATTAAAGTTTGTATAAAATGAGAATGAATTAGTAAATAGGAACAAAAGAAAGGAGTTTTAAAAATGATAGCAATCCTTGAAATCATTGGTACTGTACACACACACACACACACACACACACACGTATATTTTAAAAACATAAAACACGGAATATTTGCGTCATTTTTAAATTTTAAAGATAATTTAATAAGTAAAGTAAACAGAGTTAATTTTGTTTATATGTTTGTAATGCAATTACGCATATAAATTGAGTTAACTCTTTTTGTCGTTATTAAATGCATGTTTATTTTGGGTGTAGCAAAAGTTTTCGCTCGCTACCTTCGGCTTAAAATTATTTTTTTTCTAATTCCGTTCTTCAA
>CANQOW010000001.1 GCA_947625545.1 uncultured Clostridia bacterium | reverse complement strand
ATACCATGTGTTAATCCTGATATATCTTTAATTTCTTTTGATTTTACCCATTTTCCTTCTTCTGGAATTGGTGCTGGCCCATGATCGACTCCTTTTGCAACTGGGCACATTCTTTCTACTTCTTTTGAATAAATCATATTTTTTGCTCCTTTCAGTTTTACATTTTAATATATAGTTTCATTTATATCATAATTATATATTTTTTAATATCTATTTATGACTTAAATGTAACTTGCTTAACAACTTAATATTTGACTTTTACTTTTTTTATCTGTATCTTTTGGTAATTCATTTAAAGAATGTTCTTCTTTATTTTTATCATTTTCTTTATTAACATATTCAGAATAAAACTTATTCATATTATTATTATCATCTAATTTATAGCTTTGATTTATTTGAGTAAAATTGTTTTCTTCTTTTTCAAAATCTATAATGCTTTTTACATCTTTATCATAATATATATTTTCTTTATATGTATCTATTTCCTCACCTAAAATATTTCTTTCTTTAAGACATCTTTCTATAATTTCTCGCTCTTTTTTGTTAAAACTATTTATTGGTCTACCTAAATATATATATTGCCAAGTTAAATGCCTATCTTCACCAGAAAAATTTGAATTCATTAAGTTTTCATATCTAAATTCTGCTTTAAAATTAATTTTTTCTACAGAAATTGTAACATTTGTCCAAGGTCTTTCTCCATTGTTAATCATTTCTACTCTTAATTCTTTCAACTTTGCATATAAATCATCTGCTAATTTAAGATAATCATCTTCTTCTATATTAAATTTGGATGGTACTTCATATACATTTACTGGTTTCTTTTTTAGAACACCCTTTGGAATGTAGTAAAAAAACATTTCACCTGTCTGTAATTTTGCGTGTTGAATAACAGAAGCATATAAATATATACTTTCCCATTTTTCTGGTAACATATAAAATAATTTTTTTTGAATTTCTTTATAAATTATTTTTATTTTAGGTGTGACTAACAATTAAACTCTCTCCTGTCATTTCTTGAGGTTTTTCTAACCCCATAATATCTAGCATTGTTGGTGCTAAATCTGCTAATTTTCCTGATTTTAATTCTACATCTTCCATTCCTACTAATATTAATGGAACTGGATTTGTTGTATGTGCTGTGTGTGGTTCTCCTGTTTTATAATCTATCATTTGTTCTGCATTTCCATGGTCTGCTGTAATTAATAAAACACCTTGTTTTTCTTTTACTGCTTCTACTACTTTACCTACACATTCGTCTATTGTTTCTATTGCTTTAATTGCTGCCTCTAAACTTCCTGTGTGTCCTACCATATCTGGATTTGCATAATTCAATATTATACAATTATATTTTTCTGATTTTATTGCTTCTAATACTTTTTCTGTTACTTCATAAGCACTCATTTCAGGTTTTAAATCATATGTCTCTACTTTTGGTGATGGTACTAAAATTCTGTCTTCTCCTTTATATTGTTTTTCTTCTCCACCATTAAAGAAAAATGTTACGTGTGCATATTTTTCTGTTTCTGCTATTCTTAATTGTGTATATCCTAAATTGCTAATATATTCTCCAAAAGTATTTTTTAATGTTGTTGGTTTAAATGCTATTTTAACATTTGGCATTGTTTCATCATATTGTGTAAAACATATAAAATATAAATTAAGATTTTTTGTTTCAAATTCTTTAAAATCTTTATCTACTAATGTTCTTGTTATTTCTCTTGCTCTATCTGGTCTAAAATTATAGAAGATAACTGCATCTTTTTCACCTATAGTTGCTATTGGTGTATCTCCATTACAAATTAAAGTTGGTTCAACAAATTCATCAAATACTTCTTTTTGATATGAACTTTCAATAGCACTTATTGCAGTATTTGCTTTTTGTCCTTCTCCTAATACTAATGCATCATAAGTTTTCTTTATTCTTTCCCATCTTTTATCTCTATCCATTGCATAAAATCTACCAGATATACTTGCAATTTTTCCTATTTCTTTTTCTTTCATTTTTTCTTCTAATTGCATTATATAGTTTTCTGCTGATGCTGGTGGTGTATCTCTACCATCTAAAAAGCAATGTACATATACATCTTCAAAACCTTTTCTTTTTGCAAGTTCTAATAATGCATATAGATGTCTTATATGACTATGAACTCCACCATCTGATAATAGTCCCATTATGTGTAATTTTGTATTATTTTTTTTGCAATGATTTATTGCTTCAATAAATTCTGGTATGCTAAAGAAATCTCCATCTTCTATTGATTTTGTTATTCTTGTTAATTCTTGATATACTATTCTTCCTGCACCTATGTTTGTGTGTCCAACCTCAGAATTTCCCATTTGTCCATCTGGTAATCCAACATTTAACCCACTTGTATATATATCTGTTGTTGGGTTATTTTTCATAAGTTTATCTAAGTTTGGAGTATTTGCTAATTTTACTGCATTTCCATTTTCATTTTTATTTTCTCCAAATCCATCTAATATCATTAGCATTGTTAATTTCTTATCCATAAGTTTTTTTACCTCTTTTTTTATTAATTTTCATAGTTTATAATTTTTGCAAATTCTTCTGGTTTTAAACTTGCTCCTCCAACTAATCCCCCGTCTATATCTGATGCTGTAAATAATTCTTTTGCATTAGTTGATTTTACACTTCCACCATATTGTATTATAACTTCGTTTGATATGTTACTATCGTATATTTCTTCTATTTCTTTTCTTATTGCTTTTATGCTTTCATTTGCATCTTCTACTGTTGCTGTTTTTCCTGTTCCTATTGCCCATATTGGTTCATAAGCAATTATTATGTCTTTCATTTTTTCTTTTTCTATACCTTCTAATGCTAAACGTGTTTGTGTAGTAATAATTTTTTTAGTTTCTCCATTTTCTCTTTGTTCTAATGTTTCTCCAACACATATTATTGGTTTTAGACCATAATTTAATGCTGATTTTACTTTTTTATTTACTGTTTCGTCTGTTTCATTAAAATATTGTCTTCTTTCTGAATGCCCAATTATTACATATTCTACACCAATACTTTTTAACATTTTTGGTGATATTTCACCTGTATACGCTCCATTTTCTTCCCAATGTACATTTTGTGCTCCAACTTTTATATTTGTTTCTTGAACATTTAATAATACATAGAATAGGTCTGTATATGGTACACATAATATTACTTCGTTTTTAGTATCTTTTATTAATGGTACAATTTCTTGTATAAAATTTATTGCTTCATTTGGCAACATATGCATTTTCCAGTTGCCTGCTATAACTTTTCTACGCATAGACATTTTCCTTTCATTTTATTAATTATAATGCTAAATTTAATATATTATTTATCTTGTAAACATTCAATTCCAGGTAATTTTTTTCCTTCTAAGAATTCTAATGATGCTCCTCCACCTGTTGATACGTGTGTTAATTTATCTGCAACACCTGCTTTTTCAACTGCTGCTGCACAATCTCCACCACCAACTATTGTTACTGCATCAATTTCAGCTAATTTTTTTGCAATTTCATTTGTTCCAACTGCAAATTGGTCAAATTCAAATAATCCTATTGGTCCATTCCATATAACTGTTTTTGCTTTTTCTAATTCTTTCTTATACATTTCTATTGTTTCTGTTCCAATATCAAAACCTTCCCAGCCATCTGGTATTTCTGTATATTTTACTATTTTGCTTTCAGTGTCTTTTGAAAATTCTTTTCCTACTTTTGTATCTACTGGTAACATTAATTTTACACCTTTTTGTTTTGCTTTTTCCATTAAACTTGTTGCTAAATCTAATTTATCTAATTCACATATTGAATCTCCTACATTGTATCCCATAGATTTAAAGAATGTATATGCCATTCCTCCACCTATCATTAATGTGTCTACTTTTTCTAATAATGCATCTATTACACCTATTTTATCTGATACTTTTTTTCCTCCTAAGATTGCAACAAATGGTCTTTCAGGATTTTCTAATGCTTTTCCCATAAAGTTTAATTCTTTTTCTATTAAAAATCCTGATACTGCTGGAAGATATTTTGCAACTCCCGCAGTTGATGCATGTGCTCTATGTGCTGTTCCAAATGCATCATTTACATATATTTCTGCAAGTGATGCTAATTCTTTTGAAAATTCATCATCATTTTCTTCTTCTCTTTTATCAAATCTAACATTTTCTAGTAAAACTATTTCTCCTTCTTTCATATTTTCTGTTAAATTTTTTGCACTATCTCCTATAACATCATCTGCAAGTTTAACTTCTTTTCCTAATAATCTAGTTAATTCTTTTGCAACTGGTAATAATGAAAATTCTTTTTTTACTTCTCCCTTTGGTCTTCCTAAATGTGAACATAGTATTACTTTTGCATTGTTTTCAATTAAGTATTTAATTGTATCTAATGCTGCTACTATTCTTCTATTGTCTGTAATTTCTAAATTTTCGTCTTGTGGTACATTAAAATCGCATCTAACTAATACTTTTTTTCCTTTAACATCAATATCTCTTACTGTTTTTTTATTCATTTTTTTATCCCCCTATATATTTATTTATAATGAACTATTCAGTAATAGAAAAATTTCCATTACTGAACAGCCTCTATATTTTATTATATTATAGATTTATTTTGTTGCTATATAACATGCTAAATCTACTAATTTATTTGAATATCCCCATTCATTATCATACCAAGCAACTAATTTTACAAATGTATCTGTTAATTGTATTCCGGCTGTAGCGTCAAATATTGATGTATGTTCATCATGTATAAAGTCTGATGATACAACTGCTTCGTCTGTATATTCAATTATACCCTTAAATTCATTTTCAGATGCTTTTTTAACTGCTGCACATATTTCTTCATAAGTTGTTGGTTTTTCTAGATTACATGTTAAGTCTACTACTGAAACATCTATTGTAGGTACTCTAAATGCCATTCCTGTAAGTTTTCCATTTAATTCTGGTATTACTTTTCCAACTGCTTTTGCTGCTCCTGTTGAAGATGGAATTATGTTTGCTGCTGCAGCACGTCCTCCTCTCCAATCTTTCTTTGATGCTCCATCTACTGTTTTTTGTGTTGCTGTTGTAGAGTGAACTGTTGTCATAAGTCCTTCTTTTATTCCAAAATTATCGTTTATTACTTTTGCAAGTGGTGCTAAACAGTTTGTTGTACAAGATGCATTTGAGATTATATTCATACTTGGATCGTATTTATCATTGTTTACTCCCATTACAAACATTGGTGCATCTTTTGATGGTGCACTTATTATAACTTTTTTTGCTCCTGCTTCTAAATGTGCATTTGCTTTTTCTATTGTTGTAAATACTCCTGAACATTCTAATACATAATCTACTCCATCTGCTCCCCAAGGTATATTTTTTGGATCCATTTCATTATATACTTTTATTTCTTTTCCATTTACTGTTAATGTATTATTTTCTCCTTTAACTTCTCCATTGAATCTTCCATGTACTGTATCAAATTTTACCATGTATGCCATATAGTCTGCTGTTACAAAAGGATCGTTTATTGCTACTACTTCAACCTCCTTTTTGTTTAATGCTGCTTGGAATGCTAACATTCCTATTCTTCCAAAACCATTAATTCCTATTTTTATTGACATTACAAATTCCTCCATTCTTGATACTTTTTAGTATCTTTAATTATTATTGCCATTTCTAGCAGATATAATTCTATATCAAAATTAATTAATTTTCAAGTGTTTTTTATAATTTTTATTTTAAATATTTTTTTAATATTGCATCTGCAATTCTTTTACTTGCATTTCCATCTCCATATGGATTTGATGCTTTACTCATTTTTTGATATTCTTCTTCATTTTCAAGTAATTCTTTTGTTAATTTATAAATTGTTTCTTCATCAGTTCCCGCTAATTTTAAAGTTCCCGCTTCTATTCCTTCTGGTCTTTCTGTGGTGTCTCTTAATACTAATACAGGTTTTCCTAATGAAGGTGCTTCTTCTTGTATTCCACCACTATCTGTTAATATTAAATATGATTTATTTATAAAATTATGAAAATCTATTACCTCTAATGGCTCTATTAATTTTATTTTATCATCATTTCCTAGTATTTCATTTGCAATTTCTCTAACTTTTGGATTTAAGTGAACAGGATATACTGCTTTTACATTTGGAAATTCATCTATAATTCTTTTAATTGCTTTAAACATATTTCTCATAGGTTCTCCTAAATTTTCTCTCCTATGTGCTGTAATTAAGATTAATTTATTATTACCTACCCAATCTAATATCTCATGTTTATAATTTAGATTTACAGTTGTTTTTAATGCATCTATTGCTGTATTTCCTGTAACAAATATATTTTCTTCCTTTTTTCCTTCTAAAAGTAATGATTTTTTACTGTTTTCAGTAGGTGCAAAATGCATATCTGCTAATACTCCAACCATTTGTCTATTCATTTCTTCTGGAAATGGAGAATATTTATTCCATGTTCTTAAACCTGCTTCAACATGTCCTATATCTGTATGACAATAATATGCTGCTAAGGCTCCTGCAAATGTTGAAGTTGTATCTCCGTGTACTAATACTATATTTGGTTTATATTCTTGTATAATTTTTTCTAAACCTTGCAATGCTTTAGATGTTATATCACTTAATGTTTGATTTTGTTGCATTATATTTAAGTCATAATTTGGTGTTATATCAAATGCTTTTAACACTTGGTCTAACATTTCTCTGTGTTGTGCTGTTACACATACACAACATTCAATTTCACTCCTTGATTTTAATTCTTTTACTAATGGTGCCATTTTTATTGCTTCAGGTCTTGTTCCAAATATTGTCATTACTTTTATCATTTATTTTTCCTCCATTTTTCAAATTTCATAAATTTTAAATAAATATTTTATATGACTTTGATAAAATCTTTTTAATCTTTTTGGCTCTTTTAAAATTCTATATAACCATTCTAATTTTAATTTTATAAATATTTTAGGTGCTCTTTTTTTCATACCAGAAATTACATCAAAACTTCCACCTATACCAACAAATATTCCTTTTTCAAACTTATTTAGATTTTTATATATTAATGTTTCTTGTTTTGGTATGCCTAATGCAACTAGCACAATATCTGGACCTACTTTTTGCATTTCTTCAAAAACTAAATCTTTATCTTCTACATATCCATCTACTGCTCCTACTATTTCACAATTTGAATATTTTTCTTTTATAATATTTTTCATTGCTTCAATAACTTCTTTTTTTGCTCCAAACAAGAATACTTTTTTCTTATATTTATCTCCTAATTCTAAAAGTTTAACTGCAATTTCAACTCCTGGTATTGTTTCATTTATATTATATTTTAGTTTTTTCGCTCCTTTTACTATTCCTATACCATCTGCTACTACAGTAGTTTCTTTATCTAAATATGCTTTTTCTAATTCTTCATTTTTTTCTGCTTGCATAATAGTTTCAGGGTTTGCTGTTATTATAAAATTCTTTTTATTATTTGTTAAATCTTGTTCTATTTCTTCATAAAAACTATCTTTATTTTTTGTATATATTTTTTTAAAATATTTATCTAGATTCTTATCACTATATTTATTTAAACTATCTCTTAGCAATAAGATAATTATAACTAAAAATATTGAAAAGTTTGTATATATAAATGTGTATCCTGCATATACACTAATACAGAAAAATATTGAAAATCCTTCAAATAAATATAAAGTATCTAATTCAGTATGAAAATGATTTTTTAATATTATAAAAGCAGATTTTATCCATATTAATATTGGTTTTAATAAAATTACTAAAAATCCTATAATACCAAAATTAAATATTATCATTAATATATCTCTTTCTATTGATAATGAAGTTGGTTGATTTAAATAACCTAATCCAAATAATTTATATTGTATACTTGATAATTTATATTTATTAAAATTATATACTAATTGTCTTGTTCTTGTATCTGCTGGATGTACTTTACCAGTTGCATATTGTTGTTCTAATAATTTTGAAGATTCTAAGTCCCAATTATAATAGTTCTTTACTCTTTTTAGTCTTGCTTGTTCCCATTGTGATTTATTTGAATTTTGTTCAGATAAATTAATTTCTTGTTGTAATTTTAATAAGTCTTCTCTATTTGTTTCACTTCCATTAGCACTAGCAGACATATCTACTGATAACACATTATTATTTATATCTATATTTTTCTTTACAGGTAAATAATTATAACTTAATAAAGATGCAATTAATACTACTAAACAAATTAAACTCGAAATTAAGTTATTCTTTTCTTTATCTTTTATAAAATATATTAAATCTATAACAAAGTGTGATGCTAAAACTATTAATGCAATAAAGTATGTTACTTTTGTTCCAATTAATAATAAAATTATTATTGGTATAACAATACTTATTTTACTTAATATATTAATTACTTTATGTTTGGTTTTTATATTTAATAAGTAATATATTAAAAATGGTAATGTAATTGATAATGCGTGTCCAAATATTTGGCCTGAATCTAACCAACCTTTAAATCCTGCTTTTGAAGCATCTGCATATTCGTAAGTTTTTCCTGATGTTCCTGTAAGTATTGCAATTATTATTGTTATACAATATATTAAAAATGTTATAACTACAGTTTTCTTCAATTTTTTTATAAATTCTTGTTTATTTGTATTATTTTGATACATATATTCTAAAATCATAAATAAAACTAGCATATACGCAATGTTTATCATAAATCTAATTTCATGTAATATAACAGAATTTGCAACAAATATATCTTTTAATATTAAACTATGTACAATCATTAATATACCATATATAACATAAATTGCCATATATTTTTTTCTTTGCTTTTTGTTTGTTAAAAAAATATATATTCCTATCCCAAATACAAATAATGGTTTTAAAACTGTTGATATTCCTATTGGTATATAATTTCTTACATATAAAAATGATAGTATATCAAATACTGGTTGTAATAATATATATATTAATACTATTTTTGTTATAATTTCTACATTAAATTTTTCTTGAAATTTTTTTATAATATTTTTCATTTTAATCTACCCTTCAATTAATTTTATAAGTTTTTCTATAATTTCATTATTGCCACTTTCAAAAGTATTTAAGTTATCTTCTATTGTTTTTGTATCAATTTTTCCATCTAATACATTTTTCATTTTATCTAATAAATCTTCTGTTGAAATTTTAGTTACAATTCCATATTTTCCATTTTCAAATAGTTCAGATACTCCACATACATTTGTTGATATAATAACTTTTTTTAATAATAATGCCTCTTTTATTGCTACACTATACCCTTCAAAATCACTAGATACTACAACACAATTTGCTTGTTTTATGTATGGATATGGATTCGTTCTTAAACCTAGCAATTCAACTACATCATCAACATTATATTTTTTTATTAATTCTTTTATTTTTTCTTCTTCTGGTCCATTTCCTATTATTTGTATTTTAAATTTATAGTTTTCTTCTTTTAATTTTTTAGCAATTTCTACTAATCTATCTTGCCTTTTTTGTGGTCTCATTTTTCCTACATTTACAAAGGTAAATACTTCATTTGCAGGTACTTTTTCTTTTGATTTTTCTATTATATCTTTTTCATCTATTAAATTATATAATACTTCTACTTTTTCTTTATCAAAACCATATTTTTCACAAAATGATTCTTTTGCTACTTCTGATACTGTAATAATTTTATCTAATTTTGAATATGAATCTTTTATTTCTTTTTCAGATATACCAATATCAAATTTATTTACATCATTATGTATCCACGCTAATTTTCTAATAGATTTCTTTATATCTGCAACCCATGTAGCACTTCTTCCTTCTAGAAAACCTATTGCTACATCATAATCTTTTTTATTTACTATTTTATTAATTTTCCTTTTTCTAAAAAATGAAATAAATCTAAATAGTATATAACTAAATATATTTTTTCTTAATTCGGTTACTTGTATGCTTTTAGGTAAATCTTTTAAAAACTCACCTTTTTTTTGTAATAATACTAAATCTATTTCATATTTTTCATTCAATGTTTTTATATAATCTACTAATACTTTTTCTGCTCCACCAACTTCTAAAGTATACCCAAAAATAATTATTTTTTTCATTATTTTCTCTCCTTTTGTATGTATTTTATACATGCTGGTATATACATTAAAAATGCTTTTATTTTTGATGGATGATTTTTTACAATATCTTTAAATTTTGTTTTTGAATATATTCCAAATAAATCGTATGCTGCTACATTATATAATGTTGGTTCTATTTCATAGAGTTCTTTTAAATACAACATATTTCCATTTGGGTTTTTCTTAACTAAATTAAAATAATTTGCTGAATATCCATTATCCATATATTCTTTATATGTTGATGGTATATTAATAAACAACATGTCATATTTTTTAGATATTCTATTAAAAACAAGTGCTTCTGGAACAAATTTTTCTTTATTTATTATTGGAAATGGAAATTCTTTTAGTATATTTGTTTTAAATATTAACTGCTTATCTCCTTGAACTTTATATTTATGATAAATATTTGTATATGTATCTATCATTTTCTCTTTTGGAAAGTTCGTTCCAACAATTTCATCTGTTCCATGTTTTTTTACTAAAAAACCTAGACCTGCAATGCTTTCATTATTTTTTATTGTATTAAATAATTCATTTACTTTTAATAAAATATTGTCTATTAAATAATCATCTGAATCTATACAAAAAAAACATTCTCCTTTTGCTTTTTCCACCGCATAATTAAATGCTTTTGATTTACCACCATTTTCTACTTTATAATAATTAATTTGTATTTTGTTTTCTTCTTTAAATTTTTTTATTAATTCTTCTGTATTATCTGTTGAACCATCATCAACTACAAGCCATTCAAAATCATCATAATTTTGGTTCAATAATGAATTATATAGTCTATTTAATTCTTTTTCTCTATTGTATGTTGGTGTAAAAACAGTTATCATATATAATCCTCCATTATAAATTATCAAAAAATTCATACCATTTGTTCATTATATTTGTACTTAAATATTTTTTTGACATTTCTTTTGATTTAATTCCTAGTTCTTTTAATTTATCCCTATTTTCTAATAATTCTATTATTTTATTTGACATTTCATTAATATCTCTATTTTGTATTAAATAGCCATTTTCGTTGTTTTCTATAATTGCTCTTGGTCCAACAGGAACATCAAAAGAAATTAAAGGTAAACCACAAGATGATGCTTCTAATAATACCATTGGAAAACATTCTGAAACTGATGTCATAACATAAATATCAGATTCTAACATTTTTTCTTGAACTACATTTGCATCAACCATTCCTGTTATTTTTATACTGTTTTTTAAATCTAGTTTAGTTATTTTTTCTTGTAGATTATTAAATTCATCTCCACCACCGACTATTGTTAATGTTGAATTTTGTATTTTTTTATGTACTAAGTTAAATACATCAATTAATGTAGAAAAATCTTTTTCAGGATGTAATCTTCCTACTGCTATTAAGTTATTTCCTTCTAATTTAGAAGATTTTTCAGGTATATTTTCTAATATATTTGGAATTTCTATTAGTTTCATTTTTTTATTATCCTCTAACCATTTACTATAATTTTTTGTTGAACCTGGTCCTAATAATGCTAGATAATCTATATTTTTAAAAGATTTTTTTACTTTTTTTATATATTTTTCACTTTCATTGTTTACGTGTTCTTGAGTTATTTTTATTATGTTATTACTACAATACTTTGAAAGTAATTTAGCAAATTCAATTCTTGTAGAAAACACTATATCTGTATTTATATTTTTTATTTTCTTTATCATAAGATGTTTTTTTAAGTATAATATTTTAATTGCTTTAATTCCTTGTTTTATTATGTTTATTACATTTTTGCTTTTTATTGCAGTTTTTAATTCATTTCTATTTGGAGCGTCATCAATTAAATATGTTATTTTTACTTTTTCATTTACCTTATATGCAGGATCTTTTTTCATACTATAAACAGATATTATTTCTACATTATACCTTTTTATTAATTCATTTGCAAATGTTATTGTCTGTTTTTCTATTCCACCATGTTGCATATGTAGTAGTAATAGTGTAATTTTTTTCATACTTTCACCTTTATTTATCTAATTTTTCAAATAATTCTACAAAATTTTTATAAAAATTTTCTACTGATAATTTTTCACTTAAAATTTTCCCTTTTGCACTCATTTCATTTCTTTTATCTGGGTTTTCTATTAGGTAATCAATATTTTTTGCTAGATTATTAACTATTTTTTCATCTCTTTCAACTAAAAGAGCATTGTCTTCTACTAATTCTGGTATTCCACCAGATACTGTTGAAACAATAGGTAATCCACTTGCCATTTGTTCTACAACAACTAATGGTGAAGCATCTTCCCATAAAGATGGTACTACTGCTATATCTGCCATTTTATATATTTTATACATATCTTCATTATGAATAAAGCCTGTAAATATTATATTTTCCTTAATGTCTTTTGAAATTTCTACTATTTCCTCTTCATATTTTGTTTTATTTTTGTTTCCAAAATTTGAACTTCCAACAATTAATAATTTTACTTTATCTTTGTTTTTTAGTTGTTTTATTGCTAAAATTAACTCTTTAACACCTTTTTCTTTCATTAATCTTCCACAATAAATTATTACTATATCATCTTTTTTTATTCCATAACTCTTTCTTAAATTGTCTTTTTCTTCATTTGTTAATTCTTTTGAAAATCTTTTTACATCAATTCCATTTTTTAATATATGTACTCTTTCTTTTGCTATAATTTTATTTTCAATAAATTGATTTAACATAAAATTATTTAATACTATAAAATTTTGAAATATTTCATTATATTCTTCTGTTCCTACTGCATTGCCTCCATGAAAATGTACTATTCTTTTTTTCTTTTCATAATTTTCTAAGAGTTTATTATAACTTAATAAATCTCCTCCTTCTATTAATATATAATCAAATTCTTCATTTTTTATTTTTTTGTATAATCTTTTACTATGTATAGTATTTTTTATATTAATTTTTGTTATTTTTAATAAAAAATTATTTATAACTCTTATTCCAAATCTAATTATTTTTTTATTAGGATACATTCTAAAAAATACAAATTTTGTATGTTTATATTTTTTACTTTTTTCGTATGCTTTTTTTTCATATCTTGTAACACAAGTAATTTCTATTTTCTTTTCTTTTTCATTTTCGTCAATTATACTGTTTACTAAAGTTTCTACTGCTCCGCCTTTTGTTGCTGGTACAGGAAATTCTTCTGGTAGTATGATACAAATCTTTTTCATTATTCCTACGCCCTTTCTCTTTTTATTACTTTTATAATTACATTTTTAAGTTGACTTTTTTCTTCTTTATTAAACAATAATAAATAATTTATGGCTAGTCCTATTATTCCTGTTATAAATGCAGTTATTATTACTAAATACCAGTTATATGTCATATTGTATGAATCTATAAATATTTTAATCATGTATAATATTGCTATAATTGTTATTGATGTTGCAATATATTTTAATATTATTGGATAAAATGTATTCCACTTTACATTTAAACATTTTTTTGCTACATATATTGGTACAAATGTTACATTTATGAGTGTTCCTATAATTATACTTGTTGCTGCAACTGCATATATTCCTAAATTTGTAAATTTTATTAATAAAAATACTATTGCAACATTTACAAAACCTAGTACTAGTCTTATTATTGCATCCACCTTTACATTGTTAGTAACTGTATATATATTATACATTGGCGTTATTACACCTGAAATTATTTCTCCTTGCACTGTTAATATTGTTAAAATTTGTATAAGTTCTATGTTTTGGCTTGGAACCCATGCTGTATAGAATATACTGCCAAATACAATTAAATAACTTAATGGTATATTTGCAAATAGTCCTGTTACTTGCATAGACATTTTTAATTCTTTTACAAGTTCATTTATTTTATTTTTAGCATAATATATTGTTAAATTTGGTTGGAATATAGAACATACCGTTGCTAATAAATTAGAAATTACTGCACTTATTGTTTTTGCTACTGAAAGTTGTCCCATTGCTTCTGAATCTATCCATATATTACATATTAATAAATCTAATCCATCAGATAATATTTGTCCTAATTTTGTTACTGTATTCCATATTCCTGATTTTACTATTGTTAATATTTTTTTTATTTCAAATTCTTTAATACTTACTTTTATTTCTGGTAAAAGTTTTTTTGTATATTTTATATTGCATAATATTAAATAAATACTTACTACACATGAGGCAATACCTACATAAGATATTTTTGGTGAAAATACTGTAAATAAAATTAATAATATTACTGCTTTAATTATATATGATTCTATATTTCTTCTTGAAGATAAATCTAATCTATTTCTTACAAATGTTGCTACTGAATATGTTGTATTTATAATACTTAATGCAAAATTAAAAAATACTAGTCCAAATAATATTTTTGTATCTAACATTATTTCGTTTGGTATACTTATTATTTTATCTAAAAAGAATACCATAATTATTGTAGGTATTAACAATATTAAAGAAATTATTAAATTTCCTACTAAAACCGAATTAAAATATTTATTTGCTTCTTTTATGTTATTTCTATGTATTTCTATTGTTATAAATCTTCCTGCCATTGAATTTAATGCTATAGTTATTAGTGATGCATAAGTTACAAAATTATTTGCAAGTGATACAAAACCATAAGCATCTACACCAACATTTTCAATTATATATGGAGATAAAATAAAGTTTATTCCTAAATTTACAACAAATGCTACAATAGTTGCTACCATATTTATGGCAAATCTTTTTTTGTCTTCCATTCATTCCTCCGTTTGTAGTTTAGTCTTTTATAAATATTCTTTTATACAATTTTGGAAATGTAAGTCCAAATTGTAATATTAATTTTCTTTTAAAGTTAATTTCTTTCTTACTTTTTAAATATTTTACACTTTCTTTATATTTATTATATAATTCATTTTGTATTTGTTCTGAATTTTCTATTGTTTTACATTTTAAATAAAATAGTAAAAGGCTTCTTGAATACCTATAATATACTTCTAAATATATTTCTTTTTCATTTCTATCATTAAAAAAATTTAATTGTTCTTCTAATTCTTCTATATAATCTAGTCTTTTTAATGTAAATTTTGTATTTGTTATACTATTTGGTCTTATGTAATAATAATATAATTTTTCATTTGTAACAGATACTTTCTTTGCTTCATAAAAAAGTTTATATGTTGTTGCTTCATCTTCATGTAATTTTCCCTTTGGGTATTTTATATTTTCAAATAAACTTTTTTTATATAATTTGTTCCATGCTACAGTATATTCTAAATATTTTTCTTTAAAAATATTTTTTATTGCTTCAATTCCTGTCATATTTTCTATCTTTTTTTCTACATTTATTTCATTGGTAGTTTGGTTATCTGTTACTCTTTCAAATGAACATTGTGCAATTTCTGCTTTATTTGTTATACATAAATTATATAAGGTAGATATGTAATCTTTTCCTATGTAATCGTCAGAATCTATAAAAGCTATATATTCGCCGATTGCTTTTTCCATTCCAACGTTTCTTGCATCACTTAATCCTCCATTTTCTTTATGTATAACTTTTATTCTATTATCTTTTTTTGTATAATCATCACATATTTTTCCTGAGTTATCTGTTGAACCATCATCTACTAATATAATTTCTATATTTTTATACTCTTGTAACAATATTGAATCAATACATCTACTTAAGTATTTTTCCACATTGTATATTGGAACTACAATACTTACTAAATCATTATTATTTGTTTTCATTTTTTTCCTCGTTAATATAATTCTTTTTTATTTTAAATATATCATTATAACCAATGGCAATTATCGCTACTATCATAAGTAAAAATGATATTGCTTTCCATATTCCACTTTCAAATAGTATTATTGCAAACATTCCTAATGTTGCACTAAGTCCATATAATATTAAAACTGCTTGTTTTTGCGTATAACCTCTATCCATTAATTTATGATGCAAATGGCCTCTATCTGGTGCTAGTATTGCTTTTAATGACTTTCCTTTTATTACTCTTCTTACTATTGCAAATAATGTATCAAATATTGGTAAGGCTAAAATTATTAATGGGGCTATAATTACTACTGCTGTATATGTTTTTGCTACTCCTAATATAGATATTACTGCTAAACTAAATCCTAAAAAGTTTGAGCCTGTATCTCCTATAAATGTTTTCGCAGGATTAAAGTTAAATGGTAAAAATCCTACTATTGCTCCTGCTAAAGCTGTAATTAATATTACAGCAATTAATGGTGAATCATTTAATACAAATATTATTAATAATGATAAACATGATATTAATGTAATACCTGATGATAAACCATCCAAACCATCAATTAAATTTATTGCATTTGTTATTCCGACAACCCATCCTATTGTAAGTATTACTGAAAATGCTTCATTTAAACCTATGGTATTTAACCATGGTATATTTATTATTTCTATTTCAATTCCACTCATTACTACAACTACTGCTGCTAAAATTTGTGCAAATAGTTTTACAACTGCTTTTACTCCTTTTACATCATCTATAAAACATACTATTCCAAGTATTATTATACCTATAAAAAAGCCTATTAATTTTATGTAATAATTATCTTCATCAAATATATTTATTGTATGCTCTATACTCATTACTGATATTAAATATATAATTGATACAATAAAGCCACATATTACTGCTATTCCTCCGTAGTCTTGGCATTACTGTTTTATTTATTCTTCTTTCATCTTTTGGGTCATCTTCTGCGCCTAATTTTTTTGCTAATCTTATTGTATATGGTGTTATTACAAATGCTGTTATAAAGGCTAGTAAAAATGCTATTACTATATCTCCCCACATTTTATTTTCCTCTCTTTATTTTTAGTTTTTTATTATATGTTATTTTATAATAAAAGTATAATTTCGTAAAGGGGTTTTGACTTTTTTTTTATTAAAATTATTTAATTTCCCAATATCCTTTTTTATTCGAACCTACTCTTTTTATTATTTCATTGTTCTTTAATTTTGCAATTGCTCTTTGAACTGTCTTTGTAGTTGTATCTATTTCTTTAGCTATATTAACTTGTGTTATATTTGGATTTTCTATTATAATTTGTAATATTTTGTTTTCAACTTTTGTTAACTTTTTATTTTGATTTATCTGGACATTTTTATGGACATTTATTTGGACATTATTTTCATTCAATTTTTTAAATAATTCCATATATTTTTTTGAAGGATAGCATTTTATCATTACTCCTCCAGTATTTTCCATTACTTCTGGAATAGGAGTATTATTTCTTTCACATTCTTCTTTTATTTTTTCAAAACCTCTACCCCACGCTTCTACAAATCCTGCTTTAAAAAATGTTTGAGCAATTTTTGGATTTGAAGGTTTTGATGCATGTTTCTTAAATAAGTTTTCTTTAGTAATATTTTTTGGTAATTCTCCGTCATTCCATACATATATCTTATCATTATATACACTTATTTGAATTGGTATACCTGTGTAAAAAATTTTATGTTGTATTGCATTATATATAATTTCTCTAAATCCGTTCTTTTGGAAACATATATTCATCTATTCTTTTTAAATCTTGATAACTTATTAAAGCTTTTAAGTATTTTTGATAAATTAAATCAACTATTTTTTCTGCTTGTAAAATTAATGGTCCATGAATTTCATCTTGATATCTTAAATCTGCATCATTATCTCCAAAAAAACCAATTTTTATATATGAACCCGTAACCCATTTTTCTGGATTATCATGAAATAACAATATAGCAGCTATAGTTAAATATTCTCCATCATATAATTGCAAATTTTCTAATAATGTCTTATTATCTACATCTACATCTTTTTCGCTTAATCTTTTGTTTTTTACTGCCAATTTTTTAAAAATATCTATAGCACTTTTATCTAAGTCATCTATAGTAACATTCGGTACTGGCGTAGAATCCCAAGTTTTTCCTAATTTATTGAGCATAATCTTATCAAGTTCTACACCTGTTACTTCATGATTATTGCTTCCACTTCTCATATAAAATTTTCCTTGATAGCTTATAGGAATAGGATATTTATCTACTTTTATTGCAATAAATGATAAATTATCTTTCTGCTCTAATTTTACATCTGCTATTATGCCCATAGTATCTTTTATTTTATTTGGAATTTCCTTTATAAGTTTTAAAGCATCATTTATGCCAATTGTAATTCCATTATCATCTTTTCCTATATATATTATACCACCATTACTATTTGCCATACCGCAAATCCATTTTAAATATTCATCTTTCCATATTTTCTTAAATTCAACATTTTGGTTTTCTATCATAACTTACATTCCTTTCAATTTTATGCTCTTAATATAACATATTTTAAGAAAATTTTCTACTCATTTATTATAAAAAAATACTTTAAATTTATTTCTAAATTTAAAGTATTTTTTACAATTAATATGGTAATAATAACCTACCTGCAAAATGAAAAATATCTTTATCGGTTGATACATTTATACGATTTATTAAAAAATTATCATCTTTTCTAGTTGCTTTTTTATTATCTCCTAAAAGGAAACCATATTTATATCCATTTTCTTTCAAAACTTTTATAAAGGTTTTATTTGTTACTCCAAATGGATATGCAATAATATCTGTTTTGCCCATATAATTTTCATATTTTTTTATATCTTCTACCATTTGCTCTTCTGTAGATAAATTTATTTTTGCAATATTATCTTCACCAATTTGATGCATTCCATAAGTATGTGAATATATTTCTACATTTGGATAGTCTTGCTTCATTTTATTTATTTGTTCCTTTGAAATATATGAAACTGGTTTTTCATTCCATATATTTTCTTCTTCTCCAATTTCTTCACTATATTCACCTATTACAAATACTGATGAATTTATATTATATTTTTTCAATATTGGAAATGCATATTGATAATTTGATAATAACCCATCATCAAATGTTATTAAAACGCTTTTAAATGGAAGACTTATTTCTTTATTTTTCCATTTTATAAATTCTTCCATTGTTAATGTTTTATAATGGTTATCGTGTAAATATTTCATCTGTTCTTCAAAATTTTCTTCTGATATAATCCATTGACTATTTTCATCATGTATTTCTTTTTTTGGAATTACATTATGGTAACACAATACAGGTATTTTTGGTTTTGAATATACATATATTCCAAATATTATAATACCTATTACTGAAATTATCACTATAATTTCAATTATTTGTATTATTTTTTTCAACATTTAATATTCCTTCTTTTTGCTTTTCTTTTTCATTTCTTGTTTAGTTATTATACTATTACCTATAAATATACATATAATTCCTAAAACAAATAAAATAACTGAATAAATTAATATACTATTTAACACATTACTTATAACACGTATCATTACTTGAGAAAATGCTGGACTAAGAACTGATAAGTTTTGTACATTAATTTTCATAGCAATATATATTTTTATAACTATATAAAATAATCCTGATGCAGTAAATACTACTCCAAAATTTGCTAAAGCCTGTGCTAATTGCTTTACATTAAATATTATAATTATTAGAACAGATGCAACAGCAACAAGTATTAATACTAAGTTAATATTTTCTGCAATGCTATTTACACTATTTATTACCTTATATATATCGCCTTCATAATTTGTATGTAGTATATTTACTATATACTCTTCTTCTATCATGTCAATAAATTTTTCTATTGATTCATTTTCTGATGTTGTTAATTTTCTATGGTTTAAATATTCGTCTATATTATTTCTTAAATTTGTTCTTAATGTTTCAGTATTTAATTCAGTATTAGTTCCATCATATATGTTACTTAAAATTGTATTCGTATCTTCTTTTATTTTTTCTAAAGATACAATATCTACTATTACACTTTCATCTAAACCAGATGGACCAATGTAATTTTCGAAACCACTTTGGATCAATTTTTGAATTTCTTCATAATAGTTAGTTTCTTCTAATTTATTTAATACATATTGCTTTTTTAGAATTGTAGATGAAGCAACATTTATTATTAATAAACCTATTATACAAAATGTTAATAAAATAATTACTATATATTTTAATAAATTTAAAAATATTTTCATTGTTATCCCTCCTTTTAGATATCTAGATTTGCATATACAACATATCTATAAATGGTATGTCCTAATGCTGTAAAAGGATAACATGTGTATATCATTAATTTTTCTTCTTCACGTTGTATAGGTATTTTATCAAATTCTGTTTCTTTAATAACTTGCATATCATATATAGTATAGTTAAATTCTCCATAATCTGTTGTAATTTTTATTTTATCTCCTATTTCAAGTTCTGAAAATTCATGAAATTGGTCTTTAGTATTATGACCCATATATACTATTGAGCCACCTTCTCCTGGAAAATAACTACCAGTTGAGTGTCCTACGCCATTTTTTAAAACATCTAATGAATCTCCAACATATACTGGTAAAGTTTTATTTATTTTTGGAATTTCTATTGTTGCATATTTTGTACCATATGCTGGATATTTATCTAATAATTTTTTTTCTGTATCTATTTTTATAGGTTCTATAATACCTTTACTTTCTTTTTTTATTGCTACTAAATTAATTAATTGTACTGCATTTTCTATCTCTTGCCCTAAAGATAGATAAATACCTCCAATTGTAATTATAGTAATTAAGAAAGCAACTATTATATCTATAATAGTTGCTTTAAAAATCTTTGTCATTAATATTAAGCTTCAACTTTAGCAGATTTTGTTTTAGCAACAACAACTGTAGCTAGGGCAAATACTGCTAATGCAGAAACAAATAAAACAACACCGTTATTTCCTGTATATGCTAATGTACCTTTAGATGTAACTGTAGCTTCATCAATTTTTTCATTATCTTTGTATAAAGCTATTTTTCCGCTTTCTAGTTTTAATTCTAAACCAGCTTTTATAGCAACATTTTGTGCATAACCGAAAATTGCATTTTTAGCTTCATCAGATAAATCTTTTACATTTGTTTTCTCTTCTGAATCCATTATTTCTACTGCATAATTAACTTGAGCTAATATATAAGCTTCATCTTCTTCAGCTACGTCTTTTAAATATTTATCTAATTTAGCTTTTTCAGTAGCTGTAGCTCCATATGGTGTTAATTTAGCATAAACTTTATCTGCTAAAGTTTGTTCTGTTGCTGCTTTAACTCCTGTTCCAATTAATGCTACTAACATTACAAATAAAATTGCGATTGATAATGCTTTTTTCATGTTTCATTCCTTCCTTTCTTAATTTTTTATATATTGATTATAATATATATTTTTTTATATTGCAATAGTTTTTTTAAAATTTTTTAATTTTTTTGTAATTCTTTATTTTTCTTAAATTATTATAATAAACAAGTCATGTATATAGGTAAAAATAGTATTCCATTTTCTTCTTTTAAATCATCTATATGCAAAATGTAATTAGTATATAGATAATCTTTATATTTAACTTTAAATTTATTTAATGATGAATAAGTATAATTTTTACCTGATTTTACTTCAATTGGTGAAACATTGTGTTTTGATGTTATCTTATTCTTAGCAATTAAAAAATCTATTTCTATATTATTTTCACTGTTTTCTTTATCATAATTAAAATAGAAATAAAGTTTTTTTCCAGAAGCCACAAGCATTTGTGCTACTATATTTTCCATTATCATTCCTTCATTAAATGATAGTTTATTAAATAATATTTTTTTATAAATATCTTCATCCATTAAACCTTTTTCATCAAATGCAAGAGATAATAATAATCCTGTATCTCCCATATAACATTTTAAAGCACTTGATTCTCTATTTAATCTTAATCCAATATTTGGTTCAGTTGTATTATAGGC
Organism: uncultured Clostridia bacterium; assembly: GCA_947625545.1. GTDB lineage: Bacteria > Bacillota > Clostridia > TANB77 > CAG-508 > CANRES01. Next base: position 48,728 of record CANQOW010000001.1, on the reverse strand, counting down.
AATATTCACTATCATTGATTCTTGTAGCCAAAAAAATGCTCCACTATATTCTCTATATCTTGCATTTTTATCTAAAGAATTAAATGTAAATCTTTTTTCATGTTTTTGTAATTGTGAAGGAATTTCTTCAAATATGCTTTGTATTTTATTTGCCTCTTCTCCTCCATATTTTACAATATCTTCTTTATATAAATTAAGTATATCTCTTTTTATAATATCAACTTCTTTAAAATTTTTAGTATTAATGTATTTTTCTACTGCTTGTGGCATTCCACCTATAATTAAATATTGCTTGAAATAATCCATTGCTTGACGATGCATTAATTGCCCTAATGGTTTCTTTTCCTCAAAACATTTTTTTATTAAGTTCATTAAATTATTATTTCCCATTGCCCATAAAAATTCTTCAAAATCCATTGGATACATATATAAATGACGTTCCTCAGATGGAATTAATATATTTTCAACATTCTTTTTAATTGAAATTAATGAACCAGTTTCAATATAATCATATCTTCCGTCTTCAACTAAATATTTTATAGCACTTCTTGCTCTTGGACATAATTGCACTTCATCAAAAATTATTAAACTTTCTCTTTCATATAAATCAACTTTATAATAGTTTGATAAATACATAAAAAGAGTATCTAATTCATTCAAATAATTATCGAATAATTTTTTTATATCTTCTCCAACTTTATTAAAGTCTATTAAAATATAAGATTTATAGTTTTCTTTTGCAAATTGTTCTACAATATAACTTTTTCCTATACGCCTTGCTCCATCTATTAATAAAGCAACTTCTCCATTACTTTCTTTTTTCCATTTTAATAATTCATCATAAATTTTTCTTTTCATATGTGTACCTCCTTTAAGATATCTTTATATATATTGTATCACATATCCGTAATTTATTCAATATATATTTTTCACATATCCGCAATTTTTATATGACAAATTTTACACATATCCGTATTTTTTGATGAACAATCATTAGTTTTGTTTTTGTAATAACCAATCTAATACATTTATTTTCTTTATTCCATCAAAATCCATTATAGGATCTAAGTCCATTGTAAGTATATATTTTGAATAATTATCATTTATATTTTTCAAAGGAAGTAATTCTCTTTCAAGAGTTGATTTTTCTCTTGTTGTATATGCTACTTGAAAATAAGTAAATCCATCTTTATTTTCTGCTACAAAATCAATTTCTTTTTCACCTGTTTTTCCAACATATACTTTATATCCTCTTCTTATTAATTCGAGATATACAATGTTCTCTAATATATGCCCTACCTCTAAATTTCTTCTTCCTAAAATAGCATATCTCATTGTAACATCAGTTGCATAATATTTTTCACCTGATTGTAAATATTGTTTTCCTTTTATATCAAATCTTTCTACTTTATTAAAGATAAAGCTTTCTACAAGCGAATCTAAATAATCTTCAACTGTATGAGCAGAAATTGGTCTACCATCAGATTTTAATGTATCTGTTATTTTTTTTACTGATAAAGAGTTTCCAATATTATCAAACATAAATTTAGTAAGTATTTTTAATATTGATGTATCTAAAATCTTTTTTCTTTGTCCAACATCTTTTAATATAATAGTATTATATAATGAATCTAAATAACTATCTATTTCAGATTCTTCTTCTAATTTTAAAGCGTAAGGAAATGAACTTCTATTAATATAGTTTAAATATAATTTCTCATCTCCTTCTTTTTGATAGTAATCTGCATATTCTTTAAATGACAATGGATACATTTTTATTTCTATATATCGACCTGATAATAGCGTTGCTAATTCTCCTGATAAAAGGTATGCGTTTGAACCAGTTATATATATATCTACATTTTTTATTATATATAAACCATCAACTGCTTTTTGAAATTCTTTTACATTTTGTATTTCATCTAATAATATATAGTATTGCTTCTCATCTTTTATTTGATTTTTTATATAATTATATAAATCTTTATAGTCTGTAAATTCATTATCTGGATTTTCTAGGTTTATTGATATAATATGATTTTCTTTTATTCCTATACTTTTTAAATAATTTATATATATTTCAAATAATGTTGATTTTCCGCATCTTCTTATTCCTGTTATTACTTTAATTATATCTTTATCTTTCCATTTTTTTAATTTTTCTAAATATTCAATTCTTTCTATCATAATATTACCTCCCTATGTATATTATATACTTTTTTAAAAAATATGCAATAGATTGCAAATTTTTATTTATTTTTATATTTATTTGCAGTTGTTTTACATTTTTCCTTATGTAATAAAAAATGTTATACTGATAATTCAATATAACATTTTTATTTACAATTTTATAATTATTTACATTATATTTCCATTTGTTATTGCCATATTTTGCCCTGTTATACAATTTGCATCTTCAGATAATAAGAATTTGAACATTGGTACTACGTCATCAACAGAAAGATTTTTTCCTGTTGGACTATTGGCTGCATTTTGTTGAATAATTAATTCTGGAATATCTTTTAAAAATTTTGTTTCCATCATTGATGGTGATACACCATTTATTTGAATACCTTTATCTGCATATTCATTTGATAATGCTTTTACTAAGCCTAATAAAGCATATTTTGTAGTTACATAACTAGATACATATTTTGGTGGTATATTTAGTGTACATGATGATAACATAACTATTATTTTACCATATTTATTCTTTGCCATTTCTGGTAAAAAATTATTTAATATAATAACTAAAGAACGTAATGCTATATTAATATCTGTATTAAATTTATTCCATGTAATTTTACCAAATTTTATATTTTCGTATTTTCCTGCTGGTAAATGTACTATATGTGTTGGAATTTTTCCAGTATTTTTAACATCTTCTACAAATTTATATGTTCCTTCTTCATCTAAAAAATTTCCATATAATAATATTAATTTTTCTCCTAATTGTTCTTTTAAATTTGCTAACTTTGCATCATCTCCTATATGATGTGCAATTATATAGTCGAATTCATCTGCTACCTCGCTAATTATTTTACATCCTATATCAGAAGATGCTCCTGTCATTAATAATACCTTATTATTCATTTATAACCCCCACTTTCATTATTCCTCTACAAACTTTTTCTTGTTTTTTGTTTGTAATTGATACATTTATTTTTATTTGTTTAAAGTCTTCATTTATTTCTGAAACAATACCCTTTATTGTTAATGGACTATCTGAAATAAAAACTGGCTTTTTAAATATAATTTCAACACTATGAATTAAACTATATTTGCCAGGTAAATATACACCTGCTAGGGTTGATAAGAATGATGAGGTTAACATTCCATATACTACTTTTTCATTATAACCTTTTGATTTTGCATATTCTATATCATTATGTAATGGATTTATATCTTGTGTTATATCTAAAAATTTTTTCATCATATCTTCTGTAAGATTTACTTGAAATGATTCTTCCATTCCAATTTTTATATCTTCAAATTTATATGTATTATATTTTCCGGCTTCTAAGTAATTGTGTGTGTGTGTGTGTGTGTGTGTGTGTACAGTACCAATACTTTTAGGCTTTTCTATCATTTTAAAATTTCTCCTTTTAATTATTTGTATATTCTAATAATAAATCGTCAAAATTTTTATCTGTTATTTTTTTGAAATTATCTTTGAATCTTTTATATTCACTATCCCATGAAGAATATCTTACATCGTTTCTATGGTCCGGTAAATTATAATTTTCTTTTAAATATTTTGAAAACCATAATGTATATTTTGTTGAACCATATACATTTAGATGATGTGCATTTTGCAAATCTATATTAAAATCTATATTATTAAGTTCTTCTAATGTGTTACAATTAATTACTTTTAAATTATTGTTTTCTATAATGTTAACTGCATCATTTATTTTTGCTTGAAATGTCTCATCAAAATATCTTTCTGGAACTACGAAAATCACATTTAAATTATTTTCTTTTATATATTTGATTAAATTTAATAATATCATTTTATTTTCTTCTGGTAATTGAATTATATCTTTTGACCATATGTATGTATCATGAGATTCTATTTTATCAGTTAATTTTGAAAAGTAATACCCTTTATATAAATTTTTACTTCCAATAATATTTGATTTACTAATGTCCTTCCATTTATTATGATACATTAAAAAACTAAAATAATAATTTATATAATCTTTTTTATCAATATCTTCTTTATAACTTAATACTTCATTAATTGCATTTATTCTATTTTTAGAAAACTTCATTGAATCTGTAGTTTTTCTAAATTCCTCTCCTAGATAACTATCCATATCATCTGCTACTTTTCCTAGATCTATAACATATAAAGAAGGATTTTGGTATTTTTCTGCATCTATCATTAAATATTTAGCCAAAGCAAAAGTCTGTGCCTCAGTAGATAAGAAAAATGTTGTATAGCCATATAGATCATATGCTAATACTGAATTAAAATGCATATAAGCATTACTACTTCCTATATATACAACATCTATTGTTTCCTTCGGTTCATTGTAAAAATATGATATAGGACTTGGTGCTATCCAAAGAATTTTATTAATACATAAAAATAATATAATAAAAATAAGTAAAAATACTACTACTTTTGCTATATTTTTTTTCATTTTTTCTCCTCCTTAAAATTGTCTATATATAAATGCTGTTGCATCATAACCAGCACCATAACATCCAAAAATTATTATTGTAAAAATTAATATATATAGTATTACCCATCTAAATATAATATTTTGTTCTAAAAGTTTCTCACGTACATCTCTTTTTCGTGCCAATAATTGCATAATAAATAAAATTATTAAAGAAACAAATAAAATAGCAAAATCGTATATATCTAATCCCATATTAGTTATCATATTCAATAATGCATCTTTATTCATTAATGTACCTAAATTAATTATAAATATATTTTTTATAATTTCAAATGCATTTGTTAAACTTGATGCTCTAAAGAATATCATTGCAAATGAGAATAATAAGAATGTTCTTATTACTTGATACAATTTATAACTAAATACATCTTTTCTAATTCCCAATTTTTTATTAATTTTATCAGAAATTTGTCCTAATGTATCTTCTAAAAACATATATACAAATTGTAAAATTCCAGAACCTATAATAAATGTATATGCTCCACCGTGCCATGCGCCAATTATAATCCACATAATTAACATTGAAAGATACATAGGTATTTTTTTACCAACTTTTTTACCAAATCTTTTTTGACATTTTTTATTCAATTTTTGCATAAAATCAGATTTTAGTAATGGGTAAAAAATATAATCTTTTAGCCATGCACCTAATGTTATATGCCAATTTCTCCACAATTCTGTAACAGTTTTTGAAAAGAATGGTAAAGTAAAGTTTTCTGGTAATTTTATTCCTATAATTTCTGAAATTCCCATTATTACATCTATTGAACCTGAAAAGTTAGTATATAATTGTAGTGTAAATGCTATCATAGCAGCAAATGTAAATATAAAATTAAATAGTTCTAAATTTCCATAAACACTATCTACAAACATACCTAATCTTTGTGAAATAACTAGTATTTTAAACACACCCCATAATATTCTAACTAATCCTCTAACCATTCTATCATAGTTAAATTTATGTCCTTCATATAATTCTTTTCCGACACTTCCATATCTAATAAATGGTCCTGATGTTAATATTGGAAAATATGACATAAATAATGCACACTTAAAAATATTTTTTTGTGCATTACACGTTCCTCTGTATATATCTACTAAGTAACTTATCATTATTAAAGAATAGTAACTTATTCCTATTAATGAATTTCTATATACAAAGTCAAATTGATAATCAATTTTAAATAAATTAAATATATGATTAAATGTTGCTAAAAATAAATTTGTATATTTTAAGTAAAATAATTGTGCTAAAATAATTAATGTTCCTGCTATTAAAAATATTTTTCCTTTTTTGGTATTACTATTTTTTTCTATTTGAATACCAATTATATAACTTGGAATTAATATTAATAATGCTTGTATAACTGTACTTATATGTAAATTATCATAAAATAAAAATATGATACTTGATATTAATAAAACTACCCATTGAAATTTTTTAGGTATTACGAAGTATATAAGTATTGTTATAAAACAAAATACTAAAAAAGTTAATGTTGTTAAGTTCATTTTTATCCCCCTATTTTATTAAAAAAATAAATATCACCAATTACAATATTTTTATAATTGGTGAAATTATTATAATTTTAAGATATTCTCGAAATAATTATATCTACCATATCTCCAACATTTTTCATTGTTGTTACTTCACCCATATTAAATTTAATTCCAAATTCTTGCTCTACTGCAACAACTAAATTAATATGCTCTAAACTGTCCCAATCTTCAATATCTTTTGCAGTTGTTGTTTCTGTTACAACTATGCTATCGTCATCAAAAACATCTCTAAATACACCGTTTAATCTTTCAAAAATTTCTTCTCTTTCCATTATTCATACACCTCTATTACATTATTTTTATTAGTATATCCATTTGATATATCTAATTTATATATTTTATTTCCTTCACTATCACAAGATATTTCTTCAAATCCTTGTGTTGTACTATAAAAGTCTTTTACCATCTTGTTTTTTAGTGTTGGATAATAATAACCATATATTGTTTTAATCCCTTTTTCTTTTGCTTTTTCTACTAACTTGTCCATCATTGCAAATTCCATATTTCTTTTTAATACTCTACAACTCATTATCCATAAATCTATATGTAATTCATCATTATTTTTTATATTTCCTATTACAACTGTTATAACACCATTATCTCCAAATATATCTTCTAATTTTCCATATAATTTTATATAGTTTTCATCATTGTTAACCGCTTCTATATCTGCTAATGAATATCTTTTTGTTGTTAAATTAAATTGATTACTTTTATTACTTAATTGTGATATTCTTTCTAAGTAAATTGGTTTAAAAGTAGAAATTTCTGCTTTCATATTCAATGATTTTAAATAATCATCATAATTATCAAATGTTGCCATCATTTGACTTCTTTTTGCATTATCTTTATATAATTCATTTTTCTTTAAATCTTCATTTGAAAAGTTCGTCATTTCAAAGTAAGCATTTTTATCTATTATTTTTATATAATTTTCTGGTACATCTATCTCAGGTGTTGAAAGTCCATCTATATATTCTCTACATATTTTTCTTTCTGCTGGATTATCATCAACAAAAACAAAACTATCTGCTCCTAAATTTAATTCTTCTGCTATATCTTTTATATTAAGATTTTTAGGATTCCAATTTGCCTTTATTATGATAAAATCATCTGGTTTTAATGTTCCTGCTGGGTGGTTTAAACCTGCTATTGCATTTTCATATTCATTTTTAGAATTTACATTTAATATAATTCCTAAATCTTTATATTCTTTTAAATAATTTTGGAATTCTGTATAAACTTGTCCACTTGGTACTTCTGGTCCTATCGCTAAATTTTCTACGCCATCATCTCCAACTATTCCTCCCCATAAAGTATTATCTAAGTCTAATACAAATGCTTTTTTATTTTTTCCATATATAGATTTTATTATGTTTGCTATATTAAATGATAAATATGGTATTGCAGGTACTTCCATAGCATATTTATACATATGCCAATAGAATTGATTTGCCCATTTATCTAAGCCATAGCATGAAGATACGTAGTTTATATCATTTATGAAAAAGTTTTTATGATTTTGTGCATATTCATAAAATTTTTGATTTAATCTTGTTATAAAGTTTGTTCTTCCGTGAATATCACTTGCATCTTTATTTCCTAATAGACGATAATATGGGTATTCAAAGTTATTTTGTATTATTGTTGCATTAAATTTTTCAAATAGTTTTTCCCATATTTTTGAAAATTTATTATATTCATAGTTTAGTTTGTCTTCAATAATTTTCTCGTCGTCATACATATTAGGATATTCTATAATATTTCTATTTGTTGTATGTATATAGATAATATCTGGTTTAAAGTTATCTAATTCTTCGTTACCAAACATTGCATCTTCATAGAATTTATTATATTCTGATTCATAGAAATTTGATTTTATTCCATAGTTTAATAAAAATAATTCTAACATATTTTTTATTTCACTTGTTGTTGAGCCTCCTAATATTGCTATATTTTTTTCTATTAGTCCCGGTTTTAATAGAAGTTCTTTTTTCATTTTTTTCTTGTTCTTCATTATGTAATTAACGTCAAATGGATATTCTAGTTCTTTCATATTATCACTCTTTCTTTATAAACAACAAAAACAGAACTCAATTTATAAAAAATTAGTTCTGTTTTTCATATTATTTACTTATTTTTTATTTCTAAGAATATATAGTGTGTGTGTGTGTGTGTGTGTGTGTGTGTGTGTGTGTGTGTACAGCCACAAGGTTTTCAACGTTTTTCATATTTTTCTATCTCTTTCCTCATTTTTTTTATATATTTTACAAAATTTTTAACAGTTTGTCAAGATATTTTGAATTATTATTCCTTACTTTTTACGTAATTCATATTTTCTATATTATTGTACAATTTTTTTATTTTTTGTTTTATTTTACTACTAATATCTTTAACATTTAGCATTTTAAAAATAATTTTTCTAATATAATCTATTAATGAGCAAATTATATAAATTACTACCGCAGTTAATAATGTATATATAATCATTAAATACCATGGCATATTTGCATATTCTTTAAATTTATTGGTTATAAACAATGTTCGTATAATATTGTGCTCACTAATTAAATATACACCAAATGAAACTGATGCAAATTTTAAAATAATATTCACTCCTTTATTTATATTTAATCTAGAAAAGAATATAAATAGGGATATTGTACCAATAGTTAAGAATGGAGAAATATATGTAATAAATAATTTATTTCCTCTTATATTTCCAAAATATTTTAATGTAATTATAGATATAATTACTTCACTTAACCATATTAGAAGTATAGAAAAAATATATATTAACAAGTAAAAAATATTATTCTTTCTTAAATCTTCAGGATATTTTTTTATATAAGCTCCTACTATATACATAATTGTTAACCATATAAAACTGTATCCATTATTAACATTAAAAATATCACTTCCACCTATGCTTCTTCCTAAAAATGCTATAATGCAAAATGTAATTAGACTAATAACACATATATTTTTATGTTCTTTTTTTGTTAAAATATTAATTAATTTATTAATAAATGGTATAAATAAAAATAAGCAAAAGTAAGAAGAAAAATACCAATATTGTTTACTCATTACAGGTAATATTGATTTTATTAAATCTTTTATTCCTACGTTAATTGTATTTTGTGGTACAATATAAAAAATTAATGTAATTAAAAATGTATAGAAAAATACTTGAAGCCATAATTCTATAATTCTTTCCCATCTATGTTTAGAATTTACACATACATATCCCGTTATTAACGCATATAAATTTACTGCCCCATAACAAGAAATTTCTAATAAAAATATTAAATTATTATTTATTGATAAACTAGTTGTTGAATTTAAAATTCCTCCATGTCCAATAATATGATGAATTACTATCATAAACATAGAAATTATACGTAAAAGCTCAATTCCAACATTTTTTATTTTATCCGTTTCTTTATTTTTGACATTTAATGAATATCCGTGTGTGTGTGTGTGTGTGTGTGTGTGTACAGTACCAAAGCTTTCAATTTTTTTATTCATATTAATCATTCTTCTTTCTTTAATTTATTTTTATTGTTTTATTTCATTCAATTCTAATTTATGTTTTATTATTGCCAAAGCATCTACTGAACTGGGTATTGCTATTTCATTTCTTGTCTCTTCAGTTACTCTTCCCGCTTCCACATAAGCATCATTTATATCAAGTTGTAAATTATCAAAATTTAATTTATTATATATTACATTTAATGCATCTAATGAATTTATATCTCCATCTCCAGTTGTATCTCCATATACAACTATAGTATAATCTTGATAGTAATTTTTTTCTGTATTAAATACTTGCATTCTTGTTCCTGTTGTTATAATATCTTCTATATTAACAATATCATTATTTTTATTAAATGATATTGTATTTTTTTCATTTAAATTTAATTCTTGTATAAAATCTTGTATTTTATTTTTTTCTAAGTTTATTCCTGTAAGTATAAATTCCTTTGGTGTTCTTATAATATTATATTTTTCTTTTAATCCATTATATATTTCATTATCAATTATAATTGTATAATTAATATAAGTATAATCATCCTTTAAAACTTTAATTTTTAACCCATTTGCTATAAATTCATTTGTTAATATTATTATTGAATTATTATCTTTAAATTCATAGTAACTTAAATTTTCTATTTCAATATTATATGTATCGTCAATCATACTAAATATTTTAGGTAAATTTATTTGTACGTACTCACTATCTACTATTTGTCCGGTATATAATTTTATAGATTGATTATTTAAGTTTAAATAACTTATTTTATTTTCAGTTAACCCAGATATATCTGTTAAATTATTTTCACTTATGTTTAAATATTTTAAAGTTTCAGAATTAATATTACCTACTATATTTTTTATTTTATTTTTCCTAGCATTTATTTTTTCTATATTTAATAAATTTAATATATTATCTATATTTTCAATTTCATTTTCTTCACAATATATTTCTTTTATTGTATTTAAATTACTTACACTATCTAAACTTTTTATTTTATTATTATTTAAATATAAATATTCTAAATTGTTCATATTACTTAATATTGATACATCTTCTATACTATTATTGATTAAATTAATTGTTTTTAAGTTCATTAAAGTTTGTAAAGATGTTATATTAGTTATATTATTATTACTTGCATTTAATTTTGTTAATGATTGTATTGAAGAAATCGGAGATAAATCTTCTATATTATTGTTATCTATATATAACCATTCTAAATTGTATTTAGCAAATATTTCTATTCCATCAAGTTTAGTTATTCCTTTATTAGATAAATTTAATTGTTTTCCTCCTGGTACACCATCTGATGCTATTTTTGCTATATCAGATTCATATATCAAATCATCACTTGTTTTTCCTACTAATTCTAATATTGCATTTTTTAAATTAGTATCTTTAAAATTATCAGTTATGCTAATATCTTCTCCGTTAAACAAATTTTTTTTCTCTTTTAAAATGTTATTATCTTTAATAAAAATTTTATCATTATTACTGTTTTTATTTTCATTTATATTAATGTCACCATATATTTCATTGTTATTTATATATACATTTTCTACTTTAGAAAAAATAAAGACTGCTTTTTTACTTTTAGAATTATATAATTTATTATTATATATAAATATATTTTTAATAATTTGAGTGCTATAATTACTTTCTAAATTAATACATGCTAATGGTAGTGTTCCATTTATATCATGTATTTCATTATTATATATTTTTACATTATTAGCAGTAATTATAGAAATTCCTTGTCTTCTTGTATTATATATATGACAATTACTTATATTTATATCTTCAGATAATTGTTTTTCGTTTTCATATTGACTTAAATATATTCCATCTCCCGTCATATTGTATATTTCTAAATTAGAAACTAATATATTTCGACATCCTCTTATATCAACTCCCATTCCCCATTCATGTGTAGAATTTTCTGAATATGTATGTTCATATCTATCACCAATTAAAATGCCATTATATATTGAAGCATTATTGATATCATAAGCAGTAATTATTCCATATCTAGTATCACTATTAGGTTGTATTTGTATTATAGAACCATTTAAGTCTAAATTTAAATTAGACTTTAATATTATACTTCTTTGATATTTATCAACAAGAATATTATCAACCAAATATATACCTTTTTCTAATTTTATATATTCAATTTTATTTTGGCTTGCATATTCTATAGCATCATTTATTCCTTTTCTGGTTTCAGTTGCATTTGTACCATTTGAACTTATGTTCCAATAATCATTATTTATTAAGCCAGTATTTAAATCAATTGGCTCATTTAGCATTTTATCAATATTATTAAGCTTAACTTTATTCATATGTACATATACCATATTATTTATATAATAATATATTGTACTACAACTAATAAAAAATATAATTAACATTATAAACCTATTTCTATTAATTTTATTCATTTTTTACCTCTTTTGTTCATTTTTTATTTCATTAAATCTTGAAAAATTTTTTCCCATTGCGGACCTATTTGTTCTATATAAAAATCTTTTGCTCTTTTTATTGCATTTTCTGATATTTCTTGTCTCTTTTGTTTATTATTTGCTAATTCTAGCATTGAATTAATATATGTTTCATCATCTCCTATTGGTACAATTATTCCTTCTTTATCTCTAATTACTTCGCATATACATGGAAGATTATATGCAATAACTGGTAATCCAGTTTCCATCGCTTCTAAGATTACCATTGGAAGACCTTCATAACGCGATGTTAGACAATATATTGATGCTTCTCGATATACCTTCTTTATTTCATTTGTTTTATTATGTATTTTTACGTATTGTGTTAGTTCTAAATTGTTAATCATTTGTAATAAATTTTCTTTCTCTGGACCTTCACCATATATATCTAACGTCCATTCTTTATTTTTATTATTAAATTCCTTAAAGTTTTTTATTAATATATCAAATCCTTTATCTTTTGCTAATCTACCTACTGATAAAAATTTTTTATTTTCCAAATTACTTTTATTCTCTTGTATAAATCTTGTTGGATTATATATTCTAGTTGATTCATATCCATTAATTGTTTTTATTTTTTTCTTATCATCATCTATTAGTACCATATATTTATTTAAATTAGTAAACATTTTTTTTAACAATTTCTCTTGTTTATAATATTTATTACTAAAATATCTTTCATAACAATGATGTTGCCAACCAATTTTTTTTACATCTCCTATATTTAATAAAGATAATAACATATTAAAATATGAACCACAGCTTATAACAATATCAAATTTATTTTCTTTAATTATTTTTTCTAGATTTTTTCCACAATAGGAATAACATAAAAATTCTAATATTTTTTCATTGTTTTTTAAATAATTTGATTTGTCAACAAAATTTACTATCTTTTCTAATAATCTATGAGCAAGTTTTTTTATAACATTAATTTCATTTATAAAAATAATATTTACTCTTTCATCTAATCCATAAATATCTCTATCAACTGGTTGTTTTCTATTTGAACATATTATTGTTACGTCATATCCTTTACTTACAAGATAATTTGAAAGAATTGTTAAACAACTTTGAATACCTCCTAATGTAAATATTGAATAATATAAAAAACAAATTTTCATTTTTGTTTCCTCCCTATTATATTTTTTAGAATTACACTAAAATCTTTTCTTTCTGTTTTATAAAATAATAAATTAAATGGAATTATTACTATACAAGCAATGATAAAAATTTTTATTGCTAATATAAACCAATTAAAATATGATAAAACTTCTAAATCAAAAAAATAATTTCCTATAATTGTTATAAAGATTAATTGTATAATTGATATACAACTTCTAATTATAGCTTTTGATACTTTTCTATCTAATATATTTTTACTAGTATAAATTAAAAACTCTACACCTCTTATAAAAACAGATACTAATGTTCCAATTGCTACTCCTACAAGTCCTAATTTACCTACTAATAACAGTGAAATAATTAAATTAGAACCAGCCTCGATCCATGCACCTTTTTGAGTTTCTTTAAATTTTCCAGCAGTATGTGCTAAACTATTATAAGGAGTTTTTATAGCATGGATAAAATATGCCATAACTATAATATATGCAAAAATCTTTCTTTCATATTCCACATCATTAATTCCATTTGTATAAACTTTAACAAATGGTACTATTAATAATATTGTACACGCATATACTATTGTTATTGTTGTAAAATATATAAATTCATACAAACTAAATTTTTTATTTAGATTTTCTTTTTCCCCATTTGCCATCATATTACCAAATGCTGCTTCTATACCATTGGATAAAATTGTAATAAGATTTCTTACACCATTAATTACTAAAAAATATACTGAATATACTGATATTTCTTTTATTTTTGAAAATAAAGTTAATATTAACACATCTGTTTTTCCGTGAACAACACCAGCAATATGTTGAGCAAGTCCATCCCATTTTTGCTTTATTTCATAATTTTCTTTTACGTCTTTTAAATTAATATTATATTGCTTTCTTACATATATATTTTGCAAAATTGGTCGCATTATAAAAATAATTGCGCTAACTAATTTTACTACTTGAATACTTGCCCCAAAATTAATTAAAATAAGAATTAAAATTGTATTAAGAATAGTTGTTATTATTTGAATACTTGCTGTAACATACCCCTTTTGTTCTGCTTGTATGTATAATTTATATGTCATTCCAAAAAAATACTCTGCAAATGTTGATATACCTATTATTAAAATTAATGATATAGTATAAAAAGCATCAAATGAATTATTTACAAAACTTGGATATACTAAACATAATACAATTATATATATAATAAATATAATTGCAATTTTTCTAAAAAATTTTTCAGTTGATTTAAGTATTGCTTCAATTTTATTTTTTTCTTTATTTGCTATTGGTTTATATAATATTGATTTTACTACTGGTCCAAAACCTGATTCCAATAAAGTAATATAGGCTAAAAATTGTGTAATCGAATTTATTAATCCATTTACATCTGATCCAAAACTTTTTAATATTAATCTAGGAACTATTAAGCCACATATAAATGTTACTATTTGTAAAATAGCATATGCAATTATATTTTTTATTGCTTTCTCACTTCTCATTTTTTCTCCTCTTTTTTCTCTTTTTTATGTAACGTTTCTTTAATTATACTTTCTAATTTTTGTACCTGTATATCTATTTTGGAATTTTCAATTACAAATTCATATCCTTTTTCTGCATATTGCTTTATTATTTTTGAATCATTTAATGAATTTAATGCCTTTACTAATTCATTTGTGTTATTTCCTATAATTCCACCAGGTAAGTATTTTACAATTCCAACATTTGTTGAAACAAAAGCACACTTTGATGCCATACCTTCTAATAAGCTTATTGGAAATTTTTCTGAAAAACTAGTTAATAAATATATTTTTGATTTTTTTATTAATTTAATAGTTTCTTCCCTATCTATATCTAAATATATCTCAACATTTCTAAAACCATACTTTTTATCAAATTCTAATTTACATTTTAACAAACTTTCATAATATTTATTTTTAGGTTTACCTATTAAAATTAATTTGTAATTACTTAAATTAGATTTGTAAAACACTTTTAAACATTCTAATTGATTTTTGTTTTTAGAATATGTACCAACATTAATAATTATATTTTCTTTATTTATATTATCTTCTAAAAAATGATCATCTACTGCATTATATAATATATAATTATTGTACATTTTTTTCTTTGTATAGTATTTATATGAATAATCTTTTTCATGTAAATGTATAAAAGCATCAAATTTTCTTATATTTTTGATGTTCTTTTTATAAAAAATTCCCCATTTTATGTTTCTTAATATTTTTTTTCCAATTGGATATAATCCTAACCTTGTATTTGATAAATCAAATTCATACATTCCGTGCAACATTAGAACTTTTTTACAATTTATGTATTTTTGAAATAATATTGCCCAATTAGTAGCCCATGTTTCTGGTCCAACACATATTATAATATCATTAATTTTACTTTGATTCAATAATAATTCTTTATATTCATTTTTGTTACCATAATCTATCATTTTTGATGTAAATGCGTCTATTCTAATTATTTTTACATTATTATATATTTCATTTTTTTCTTTATGATTAATATGATTACTTGTAATTACTGTAACATCATGTCCTAATTTTGCTAATCCCTCTGCTTGATATTGTGTAACATTTTGTATTCCATTTTTGTCAGGATAATAAGTAGATACGCAAAACAAAACTTTCATAAGAACCTCTCTTTCATATTTTTTTTGATATTCTGTTAATTATACCTTGCCTTAATAATTCTCTATGTGATTCACAATCAATAAAATTAAGTATTTTTAATAAATTTTTTTCATTATAATAATAATTTAAAAAATATTTATTATATATTTTATCCATTAATTTATATATTAACTTATTTCCACTTATTGCTTTTAAATATCCATTTATTTTTTCATCACATAGCTCATTATATTTTTCTAATATTGTTTCTTCATTTTTTATTTCTTCGCTTCTAGATAAAAAACCATTTATTATATCATTATTACTAGAAATTTTAAATAAACTACCTTCTTTATCAATTGGTATATAATCAATTATATAACTATTTTTTGTAAAATCTATTTCTATCAATAAACCTGTATTTCTGTCTTCTTCTAATGGTGAATCAAATAAAAAATCTCCTTGTCCATATATTATAGTACCATTATTATATTCTTCTTTACAACCAACGCAATGTGTATGCTGTGTAATTACTATATTGGCTCCAAAATCAATAAAGTTTCTACAAATTCTTTGACAATTAGGTGTAACATACCTATAATGTTCTTTTCCTCCATGAAATATTACTACCACATAATCGGTTGTTTTACTTAGTTCCATAATTTCTTTACAATTTTTTACTTCATTAAGTCCATTTGTTCCCATATTTGAATATGTTGCAGCAGAAAATTCATTTTCGCAAACATTATATATTCCAATTTTTAAATTATCTTTTTTAAATATAATCTTAGAAAGATTATCACTATTATTCTTTATAATACCTGTATACTTTAAATTATTTTTTTCTAATAATTCCATTGTTTTTTCTAAACCATATTTTCCATAATCTAAAATGTGATTATTTCCAAGGCATATTAAATCAGGATTTAAAGATTTTATTCCATTAATATTTTCTTGACTGCATCCAACATAAGAACCACTTTTTTTTATCTTTTTATCTTCTTCTTCACACAATACACATTCTAAATTAAGAATTCTATAATCAGCATTATTCCAATATTCTTTAAATTTCTTATCTAACTTTTCAATAAAATTCCCTGTTTTTATTAAATTTTCATTTGATTTTCTTGGTGCAAAATCTCCCCCAATAATAAGTTTTAAATTTTCCATATTTTTATTCCTTTTTATTTATAATTAATTATTTTTATATTTCTTTTCTTTTTTTAATATAATATATAGATGAGCCATTGGATACCCAATTATACTTACTAGTAATTTAATATACCATTTTTCCAATTCACTCATTACTGTTTTATATTTCAAATCTGTCAAAATTGCATTTCTTGCTACATTAATAATAGACCTTCTTACTTCAAATTTATATGTAAATTGATTAAATAATTTATTTAAAAGAAATATATTATAATGATATGCTAATCTTGTCTTAGCAAAACTTTTTTCACTTGTTGCACTATCTATTGTATTTCTATAATATATTCTAAATACTTCATTTGTACAATATGTTTTATAATATAAATCTATATTATACCATACCATATTTTCACCAGCATATTTTGTATCATCAAATTGAGGAAATGGAAATTTTTTTAATATTTCTAATTTCCTACAACATGATTTTTCTCCTCTTACTTTTGCTCTTACTTTATCTTGTTTTTTTCTACTTAATTCATTTATATTATCTGGATATAATGGCCCTATCATTTCTTTTGTTTCAGAATCTATACATCTTCCAGATATTTGCCAAATTTCATTATATTCTTCTTTTTTCATTTTTTTTAATTTATTTATTATATTTATAATTTTTTCTATTGTTTGTTCACAATATGCATCATCAGAATCTAAATTTATAACCCATTCTGTTTTTATAAATTGATATGAATAATTTAACGCTATACATCTTCCCTCATTTTTTTTATAATGATATTCAATTTCAAAATCACTTTTCTTCTTATATTCATCTACTAGTTGCTTTGTATTATCTGTTGAACCATCATCAATTATTAACCATTTAAAATTTTTATTTGTTTGTTTCATTAATGATTCAAATGGTATATGTAATGTTTGTTCTCTATTATATGTTGGTGTACAAACTGTTAAATAAATATTTTCATCCATTAATACCTACACTTCCTTATTTATATATTTTTATCTGGCAATTTTATCATATTTCCAAAAAATTCATCATATTCTTGTGGTTCAAATTTTTCATATCCTGCAGATGGATAAAATGTAATTTCACCAAAATATATTTTACTATCAATTTCATAAAAATCTATTCTTACAAAGCTTATATCATTCGACAATTTTTCTGCTATTTCTTTCATTTTTTCAAAATTATTTGGTTTTTCTATTTTTTCTTCTTTTTGATGTCCCCCTTCGGTAAAATTATACATTGTCCATTGTTCATCAAAAAATGTTTTATTTAAATTACTAAATCTATTAGAACATACTAATATCATTTTTACTTTTCCATTAAAGCAAAAAAACTTATAATCTTTTAACTCACTTCCAGATCTATCAATCATATATTTTTCTATAATTATTCTAGGTTTTACATCTTTATAAGGCCATTCTCTATGTATATAAAAATACTTTCTTTTAAGCCATTTATTAATTTCTTTTTTTAATTTTTTATAATTAATTTTATCTTTATCTTTACATATAAAAACATTTCCTGATGTATGAGTAGGTTTAATAACAAACTTATTTGGTAGTTCATTAAAATTAATATCTTCAAATTTTTTATATATTCCTATAGTTGGAATGATATATTGTTCTCCAATTTTTTTTGAAACGTATTTTTTTGCTTCATACTTGTCCACCATATTTGTATATTCAGGATTTCTATCATATAATTTTAGCCATTGTAATTTTTCATTAAAAGTTTTTGGATTTTCTAAATCTAATTTTTTATTTATCTGAACCTCATATTTTAATTCTATAAATTTTTTATCTTGCATTTTTATTATATTTTTTGAAGCCAAACGCAATATTATTTTTTTTAATATTATATTTATTTTATTCATATAGTTCTCCTATAAATTCATTAACAATTTATAATTAACATTTATTTTTT
Source organism: uncultured Clostridia bacterium (assembly GCA_947625545.1). Lineage (GTDB taxonomy): Bacteria > Bacillota > Clostridia > TANB77 > CAG-508 > CANRES01. The sequence continues at coordinate 29,569 of CANQOW010000001.1, read as the reverse complement.
CTATTTATTATAAATTCTATATATTCTTCCCATTGCTCTACAATTTTATTGGAATTTAATAATTCTTTTATTTTTTTAGCCTCATTTCCTATTTTTGATGCTACATCTTCATTTTTAATTAATAATTCTATACTCTGTTGCATACTTTTTTCATCATTAACTGGTATCAATATTCCATTTACACCATTTTGTATTAATTCTCTTGGTCCTCCACAAGGGCAATCTGTTGATATTACAGGCAATCCCACTGCCATAGCCTCAATTAATACATTTGGCATCCCTTCATAATTAGATGGTAAAACAAATATTTCAGATTTTTGTAATTCATTTTTTATATTATTTGATACTCCACATAATAAGACCTTATCTTGTAATTTCAAATCTGTTATCTGTTTTTTTAAACTTTCTTCTAAATTTCCTTCACCATATATTTTTAATGTATAATCTGGAAAATTTTTAATTATATTTGAAAATGCATTAATTAACATTTTATGATTTTTTTGTTCAGTAAGCCTTCCAACAGAAATAATTGTTTTTTCCTTTTTTATTTTTCCGTTATCATCACTAATAAATTCATCTTTTATTGGATTATATATAATTCGTGAATTTTCTTTTATACTTTTTTCAAAATATTCTTTTTGTTCCATAGTTTGAAATACAAAACCATCAGCCTTTTTATATAGAATTTTCATTGCAATCTTATTAATAAAAGATTTATACTCTCGTTTAGGGTCATTTCTATCTGCAATTATAATTGGTATATTACCTATATTTCTTTTTAAAAATAATACTCTATATGAAGGTACTGGTAAAAATGATATGATTATATCTGGTTTTTCCTCTTTTATTATTTTACTACTATTCACAATTCGTTTTAAATTTCTTATAAAAGTTAATTTTATTCTTTTTTCATCTAAAGATATTATTTTAACTTTTGGATTAATTTTATATGCAATATTATTTTCAGTATTAACTAAAATATCAATATCATATTTATTTATTAATTTATTTGCTAATACAGATACAACTCTCTCTGCTCCTCCTTTTCCTAATCCTATAATATTAATCATTATTTTCATAAAATTTTACCTACTTTCTATCAAATAATACATTTGAATAATTTAGCATTCCATCATAACTAGGTTGATTTAATATTTTGTATGAGTAAAATAAACCATATATTATAATAATTGGAATAAGCAAAATATTCCAATATTTATATAATGTATTTTTATTTATTGCTCGAACTACTAATGGTAGTAAAATACAATTTGCAAAATTAAGATACCACTGAATTCTACCTATGCTAATTACTGTAGAATATATAGAAATTACTGTTGTTAAAGCACTTAATACAATATAAATTTTTGTATTTTTATTTATTTTTTTTAAATAATCATATAATATTAACGCCATTATGGTAATTGGAATTTTATCAAATTGATTAATGGATAAACTAAGTTGATTTATTTTTGTATAATTTGTATATCTATCACCCATTGATGGAAATATAAACTGTGAAACCATAATAATAATAACTGGCATTGCAATTGTTATTAATAAGATTATATTTTTCATTTTTCTAGGTTTTTCTTCTTTTTCTGTTGAAAAATATAATAAAAATAACATAAAAATAGCAGAATAATGTATTGATGTAGCTAATAATATAAATAATATATATTTTAAGCTTTTTTTCTCAAATACATATCTTAAAGCATAAGTAACTATACTTGCCGCAATAAATAACCTAATAATTCCAAAAAAATATAAATATAATAATGTACCAAATAAAAACACAGTAAGAAAAAAATTTACATTTTTTCTTTCATATTCAATTGCCTTATAATATAATACAATTGGAATACAAGAAGTAATAAATAGAACTACTTGAAAATCTTTCGTAAAAAAACTTATTATATAATTTAATATTAAATATCCTGGTTCTATTGTTGTTTGTAAAAATTTTTCAATTGGACCATAATTTACAACATCATTAAAAATATTTTTATATGCACCATCATCTACTCCTACATTACATGCTCTAAAACCCATTGTAATAATCAATATTGTAATTGATAAAATCCAAAAAAATTTATTTAATTTAAAACTATTTTCTTTATCTCTTGCAAATTTTTGTGACAGCCACGCAAAAGTTGATGCCAATAAAATAGTACCATAATACACTATATATTCATTTTGCATTATTTTCATTTCCTTTATATCATTTTTTATATAATTATATTTTGAATTGCTCTCCTAGTATGTAATCAAAATTATCTGGAGAAAATTTTTGGTATCCACTAGCGTCAAAAAAGGTCATTTCTCCAAATATTATTTTTCCATGTATATTATATAAGTCAACTCTTACATGTGGAAAAACTTCTGATAACTTTTTTGCAATTTCTAACATATCATTAAAATTTTCAGGTTTACTTGGATTTATATTTAAAATATTTTTGTCTGCTATATAATATGGCATTTGATTAAAGTTACAGTCAAAAATTCCTAAATTAATGCCACTTTTTTTTGTTCTCCCATTAATATAATATAAACAAAATGGTTTACCATTAAAACAAAAAAATTTATAGTCTGGTAAATCATTATCTTCATAATCAAGATATTTTTCAATAATTATACGATGTTTTTTACCGTCATAAACCCTTTCCCTTCCAGGGCTTTTAATATTAACTGATGTTGAAATCCATTTCTTTGTCTGTTCTATAATTTTAGATATATTTTCATTGTTTTTATCTTTAACTATTATTACTGAATTTCCTCCACCCCCCAAAGTATCTTTTAAGACAAATTGATTTGGTAATTTATCAAAATCAATATCTTCTGGTTTATCATATACACCATATATCTCATTTAAGATATTTCCTAAGCCTTTTGACATTACATAATCTCTAACTTCAAATTTATCAACACATTTACACATTAAATTATTTTTATAATTTAATTTATATAATTGAAGTTTTTCACTAAACCTTTGAGGATTTTTTAAATTAAGTTTTCTTCCTGTTTTTAATCTATACTGAATTTTTATCATAATTTTATCTGGAATAAAACTTAACAAATTTAGTATTTTTATTCTGTATTCTCTGTTTTTTATTATTTTTTTATAATCCATTTCAATTTCACCTATTCTTATAACTATTAATATACCATTCAACAAATTTTTTAATACCTTCTTCAAAAGAAGTTTTAGGCTCATATCCTATTAGTTCTTTTGCTTTTGAAATGTCTGCATATGTTCTTTCTACATCTCCTGGCTGCATTGGTAATTGTTTTATTTTTGGTTCAACATTTAAAGTTTTTGCTATAATATTTATCATTTCTTTTAAAGATATTGGTGATGAATTTCCTAAATTTAATATTTGATATATATTTTCATTTTCTAATGTATATTTACAAGATTTTATTACTCCATCTACAATATCATCTATATATGTATAATCTCTTGATGTTGTTCCATCTCCAAACATTGGTATTTCTTCATTATTTAACATTAACCTTGTAAATTTATTTATTGCTAAATCTGGTCTTTGTTTTGGACCATATACTGTAAAAAATCTTAACATTATTACATTTATATTAAATAATTTATGATATACATGTGTCATTACCTCATTTGCCTTTTTTGTTGCTGCATAAGGACTTATTGCAAAATCTACTATCATATCTTCTTTAAATGGGACTTCTTTGCAATTTCCATATACACTACTTGAAGATGCCATAACTAAATTTTTTATATTATGTGATTTCATTTCTTCTAATATGTTTTGAGTTCCCATACAATTAACATCTTGATATAGTATTGGATTTTCTATAGATGGTCTTACCCCTGCCATTGCTGCTAAATGTACTATAACATCAATTTTATTTTCATTAAAGATTTCTTTTAATGCTTCTTTATCTCTTATATCTTTTCTATATAATGTAAAATTTTTATTATTTTGCAATTCCTTTACATTATTTTCTTTTATTTTTGGATTATAAAAATCACAAAAATTATCAATTGCAATTACTTTATTTCCTTGTTCAAGTAATTTACTACATAATGATGAACCTATAAAACCTGCTCCACCAGTAACTAAATATGTATTCATTTTACACACTCCCTTTTTATCTTCCAATAGAATAGTATTCTATTCCGTTCTTTTTCATTTCTTCTACATCATAAATATTTCTTCCATCATAAACTAAAGGCGTTCTCATTAATTTTTTATATGTTTCTGGTTTTATATTTTTTATTTGTTCCCATTCAGTAAATATAAAGCATACATTTGCTTTTTCTAATGCTTCTTCTGGCTTTTCAACATAATTAATTTGTGTAGGGTATTTCTTTTTAAAATTTTCAACTGCTACTGGGTCATAAGCATATATTTTTGCACCTTGTTTTAATAGTAATTCAACATTGTCTAATGATGGTGCTTCTCTTAAATCATCTGTTCCTGCTTTAAATGCTAACCCTAATACTGCTACTTTTAAATTATTAAATGTTATTAGTCTATCACATGCTTTTTTATATAACTTTGTTTTTTGTTCTTTGTTTACATCAACTGCTGCTTGCACAGTTTTTAAATTATAACCATATTGCTTTGCTAAATAACTCAATGCTTTTGTATCTTTTGGGAAACAACTTCCTCCATATCCAATACCAGCATGTAAGAAACTTGAACCAATTCTATTATCATAACTCATTCCTTTAGCAATATCTTCAATATCTGCTCCAACTAATTCACATAAATTTGCAATGTCATTCATATATGATATTTTTAATGCTAAGAAATCATTACATGCATATTTTATCATTTCTGCACTTCTTCTATTTACAGATACTATTGGTAATTCAAATGGCTCATATATTTTTCTTAATAATTCTTCTGCTTTCTTGCTTTCTGTTCCTATTACAATTCTTTTAGCATGTAAAGTATCTCTTACAGCATTTCCTTGTGATAGAAATTCTGGATTACTTGCTACTTCTATTTTTACATTATGTGCTAATGAATCTTTTATGAATTGTTCAACTTTATCATTAGTTCCAACTGGAACTGTAGATTTAACAACTACTAAACAATCTTTTTCAACTGTTTCTGCAATTTGTCTAGAAACTGTTGCAACATAACTTAAATTTGCTGAACCATCTGCTTGTTCTGGAGTTCCTACTCCTATAAATATTGCATCTGCACCTTTATATGCTAATTTATAATCTGTTGTATAATCTAATCTTCCTTCTTTATAGTTTTTTTGCATTAATTCTTCTAAGCCTTGTTCATAAATTGGTGATTTACCACTTTTCATCATTTCAATTTTCTTTTCGTCTACATCAACACACATTACTTGATGTCCTTTTTCTGCAAAACATACTCCTGCTACTAATCCTACATATCCTGTTCCTGCTACTGCTATTTTAATCATTTTAAAATCCTCCCTTATATATTTTTTATTTCTTTTAAATAAGCATCTATTACAATATTTCTATCAAACTCTTTTTCTACTTTTTTTCTTCCTTCTACTCCCATTTGTACTTTTTCATTATACGACAAATTTATAAATTTTTCAACTGCTTCTTTTAAAGATTCTATATCTTTGGGTTTAACAATAAAACCTGTTTTTCCATTCTCAACAATTTCTCTACAACCAGGTCTATCAGTAGTTATTACTGGTCTACCAGTAGCAGCACTTTCTAATAAAACATTTGACATTCCTTCTGGATAATAACTTGGATGTATTGTACAATGTGATTTTTCAATAAATGGTCTGACATCCATTTGTTCACCATAATAATTTATAATGTTTTCTTCTTGTAAACTGCTTAATATATTCTTGTAATCTTCTTCACATCTTCCAACAATATTAAATATAATGTTATCATACTTTGATGTAATATATTTTGCTATCTCCAAATATTGTTCTATTCCTTTTTCTTTCATAATTCTTCCAATAAATATAAATTCTGTTTTATCATTTTGTGGATATTTTTTTTGTTCAAATTTACTTAAATTCACACCAGAACCAGGAATTAACTTTAATTCGTCAACTGCTATTTTATTCTTTTTTAAAAATTCCATATTTTCTAAATTCTGACAAAAAACACACTTTGCATTTTTTAAAGCAATTCTGTACATCTGTATTAAAATTTTTGATAATAAATTATTCTTTTCAATAGCCGTACCTAAACCGGTAATATTAACAATATATGGTATTTTTTTTATTTTACATGCTAACCCTCCATAAATATTAGGTTTTATAGTATATGTTAAAATTACATCTGGTTTAATATTTTTTATAATTTTAATATAAAATCTTAATAAATTAAAGTCTTTAATTGGATTCGTACCTCTTCTATTCAACCTAGTTTTTATTACAATACATCCCATTTTTTCAAAGAAATCTATTCCTTCTTCATCTGGCACTGATATGTATACTTTATATTTATCTTTAATTAGTTGTTCAATTAATTCTTGTCTAAAACTAATTAATCCACTGTTACTGTTAGAAAGTATAATAATTTTTTTCATTATTTTCCTCTTTTCAAAAATTATAAATATATTTAAATTTGTTTAAGTACTTCTATTTCTATACTATAAAACAAAATATTATTCATTTACAGTCTCTTCTTTTTTTTCATTATTTTTTTCTCTTATAATTCTTAAATTTTCCATTGTTGCATTATTTTTTTGAGTTATTCCTTCTCTTTTAAAAACTTTTATTATTGTCTTTAAAATTATTTTTATATCAATTTTAAAACTAATATTATGTATATATTCAATATCTTTATTAAATTTTTCTTCCCATGAGATTGCATTTCTTCCACTTATTTGTGCAAGTCCTGTAAGTCCTGGTCTAACATCATGTCTATGTTTTTCTTCTTCATTATAATAGTCTAAATATTCTACTAATAATGGTCTAGGTCCTACTATAGCCATATCACCTTTTATTATATTTATTAATTCTGGTAATTCATCTAAACTCGTACTTCTTAACATTTTTCCAAATTTAGTAAGTCTTTTTTCATCTGGTAATAAATTTCCATTTTCATCTTTTTCTTCTGTCATAGTTCTAAATTTATATAGTGTAAATATTTTTTCATTCTTTCCTGGTCTATTTTGCCTATAAATAGCAGGTTTTCCTAATTTAACTCTAACTAATACAAATAGAACAAACATAAATGGCAATAATATTATAAATGCTATTAAACTTATAAAAAAATCTAATATTCTTTTTATGTATTTGCTATACATTTTTCACTCCTATTTCTGTAAAATTCTTGTAGGAACACCAACTGCTGTAACATTTGATTCAATATCTCTTATTACAACACTACCAGCGCCAATAATAGAATTTTCATTAATTACTTTTCCTTGAATTATTTGTGTTCCTGTACCTATTTCAATACAATTATTAAGTATTACGTTACCAGATATATTAACGCTAGGATATATTGTAACAAAATCTTTAACTTCAACATCGTGGCCTATTGTACAATCTAAATTAATAATATTAAAATTATTAATTTTTATATTAACTGTTGCAATTGTACCTGCACATATAATATTTCCCTCTCCTTTTAAAAATTTTTCATCAATTATAACTGAAGGATCAATTATATTTGGAAATTTTACTTTTTTTATTTTTTTTATTTTTTCTACTATTTTTTTTCTTGTTATACTATTACCTATAGCTATTACAATATTTATTTCATCATCTAATTTTGATATATCATCAATGTTACCAATTACATTTAAATCTGTTATTTGTGTTCCTTTTATTATATTGTCATCAATATAGCCTAATATATTAAATCTGTTTACTCTATTAAGAAGCCATTCTACTTCTCTACCAAAACCTCCCGCACCAACTATAACAATTTTTTCTTTCATTTCTATCCTCGCTTTCCTACAATAAATACATAATTTGTTGTAGCAGATCCACCAATATTTAGCATTAATCCATTTTTTACATTTTTTAATTGATAACCTCCTGCTTTTCCTGTTAATTGTTTATATAAATCTAACATCATTCTTACTCCAGTTGCTCCAACAGGATGCCCACAGCCAATTAGACCACCACTAGGATTAATTGGTTTTTTCCCTTCAAATGAAATTTCATTTTTCTCTATTGCTATATATTCTTCACCAGGTTTTGTTATTCCAAAACATGAAATTGCCACATATTCACTTGATGTGAAACAATCATGAGTTTCAAAAAAATCAATTTCGTTTTCACTTACCCCAGACTTGTTACATGCTTCTACAACTGCTAATCTTGTCCATGGCAAAATATATTCATTATTTTTACTTTCTTCAATTTTATCTGAAAATCTCATAGGTGCATTTCTATGTCCTTCTCCTTTTATTATTGGTAAAGTTTTGTATATACTACCATAATTATTTTTAGCATATTCTTCTGAAACAAGAATAAGCATTGCTGCTCCATCTGTTACTTGTGAGCAATCAGAGACTGACAACATTCCACCAACACTTGGATTATTTTCTGTATTTCTATTTTGAGCATTTTTTAAGTTCATAAACCATTTTCTTGTTTGTGCATTTGGATTTCTTTTAGCATTGTTATAATTAATTTCAGATATTTTTGCTAGTGCATTTAAATATCTTTCCTTATCTAAATTATATTTTTTTATTGTTTCATCTGCTAATCTTCCAAATAATTTTGGAAAAGGTAAATCAATTCCTTTGCTTTCTTCATTATAAATAGCCGCTTTTCCTAAATAGTCTCCACATGTTTTACTATCAACTGTCTTCATTAATTCAAAACCTATTACAATTGCTACTTCTATCTCTTTCGCTTTTATTTTCGAAATAGCTGAACTAATTGCTACTGAACCTGATGCACATGCTGCTTCATATCTTGCTGATGGAATTCCATAGAAACATTTATCAACATTAGTTAGTAATGCTCCTAAATGACCTTGTTCAATATAATTTTCTGCTATAAAATTTCCTACAAAACATTCTATCTTATTTTCTTTATTTAGTCTTTCTATTTCTTCTTTGCTAATATTACATTCTTTTATAGAATCTTCAAAAACTTCTTTTAAAAGCGCTTCATATCCTTTTCCTTCTTTTTTCCAATTTCTTTCAAAATCAGTTTGACTTCCACCTAATATTAAAACATTTTCCATAGTTCAACTCCTTAATATGTAGCCTTTAAGAATTTTCTATAATCATAAATTGTATTAGATTTTTGTATTAAATCATAAACATTATATTTTTCAATAATTTTACTATCTATATATTTATTCACTATTTTATTAATTGCACCAACTTCTTTTATTAACTCTTTCATTGCAATAGGAGGACACCAATTAAATCCAAACTCCATGGCTTTATCACAGTCATTTAAGCTTTCTGCATATTTGCTTGACATAATTAATGAATAAACTATATATGTAGTTAATAATTTCACAACTAATTGTAAATCTTCATCTGTATTTTCTATTAAAATTTTATATGCTTGCTCATATTTTGCTAATTTTATTAAGTTTATAATTTCATTTATAGTATTGTTCTCATATTTTTTAATTTTTCTATATTCCCCAGTGTTTATATCGTATACTTGATTTTCTTCAATACCATCTTTTACTACTTTACGATATAATCCTTCTTTTGTTTTTTTTCCTAATTTTCCTAATTCGATTAATTTAATTAAAAAATTTGGACAAATAAATTTTTCAGTAAATTCATCATTGGTATTATTATATATATTATCTACTATAGCCTTATGAACATCAAGTCCAACAAAATCAATTGTTTCTAATGGTTTCATTGTTCTACCAGTATATCCTGAAAATAAACTATCTATGTAATCAATTCCACCTTTATCTTTGTATTTTTCAGCAAGTTGTAATACTTCATTTAAAAATTCAAAACCTATTCTATTTGCTAAAAATGCAGGTTCATCTTTAACAATAATTGTATTTCTTATTAAAATATTTTCTAAATATTTTCTTAAATTTTCAATTAAAGCACTATCTGTATATTTTGATGGAATAATTTCGCATAAATTTAAACTATATGGTGGATTAAAAAAATGCATTCCTAAGAATCTTTTTTTATTTTCTTCTGAAAAATTTTCAGCCAATTTGTTTATTGACAATCCTGAAGTTCCTGTACTTATAATTGCATGATTTATATTATATAAATTAATTTCTTTATATATTTTAGATTTTGCATCATAATCTTCAATAATTGATTCAAAAATCCAATCAGATTCTTGAACAGCATCTTTTAATTGAGTATAATCTATTGGAATTAAATTTTTTTCAATAATATCACTTCTTATAGATTTTTTTGCTTTATTTATTACATCTATAGAATTTTGCTTATTTCTACTAATTAAATATACTTTGCAATCTCCAAATCCTGCGATAATTGCAGAAATCAACGACCCCATTGTTCCATTAGCACCTATAATACTAACTGTCTTTATATTTAACATAATTCCTCCTAGAATAATTTTTTAATTACATTTATTACTTTTTCTTGTTGTTCAACAGTCATTTTAGTATCAGAAGGTAAGCAAACTCCTCTTTCAAATAAATCTGTTGAAACTGCTTTTTCTTTAACTTTTATAAAATCACAATCTTCAAAAACAGGTTGCATATGCATTGGTTTCCATACTGGTCTTGATTCTATATTTCCTTTTTCTAATGCTACTATAATATCTATTGGTTTAACCTTACTTGTTTCCTTTAATGTTATTACAGATAACCAATAATTTGGTTTTGTATTTTCTAGTGTTGGTTGCATTTCAATTTCTTCAATATCTTTAAATGCCTCTTTATATCTATTATAAATGTCTGTTTTTTGTTCAATTCTTTTATTTAAAACTTTTAATTGTCCTCTACCAATTCCTGCTACAATATTGCTCATTCTATAATTGTATCCTAATTCTTTATGTTCATAATATCTTTCTTTTTCTCTTGATTGTGTAATCCAAAATCTAACTTTTTGTATTTTTTCTTTATCATCAGAAACTAACATTCCTCCGCCACTAGTTGTTATTATTTTATTTCCATTAAAAGAATATGCTCCGTATTTTCCAAATGTTCCTGTTTGTTTTCCTTTATATGTAGCACCTAAACTTTCTGCTGCATCTTCTATAAGTGGTGTATTATGTTCTTTACATATTTTTACTATTTCGTCCATTTTTGCAGGTATTCCATATAAATGTACAATAATAACTGCTTTAGGATTTGGATATTTTTCGAATGCTTTTTCTAATGCAACAGGATCCATATTCCATGTTTCTTCTTCACTATCTATAAACACTGGTGTTGCATTTTGGTATATTATAGGGTTTGCTGTTGCTGAAAATGTTAATGAAGAACAAAATACAATATCTCCTTGTTTTACATCTAATGCTTTTAAAGCCATATGTATTGCTGCTGTTCCTGATGTTAATGCAGCAGCATTTTGTGCTCCAACATAGTTTGCAATTTCTTCTTCAAATTTATTTACATTTTCTCCTAATGGTGCTATCCAGTTTGTATCAAATGCTTCTTTAATATATTCTTTTTCATATCCTTCATCAGACATATGTGGTGATGCCAAAAATATTTTTTCGCTCATAACTAAAATCAAACTTCCTTTCAAATTTATTTTATTTTTATTTTATTAGCATATTCTGGTTCTATAAATGTTGGTACTGTTTCTTTAATAACTTTTTTTACATCTTCTTTTGTATTTTTTTCGTCTTTAATTAGTTCTTTTAATTTTGCTAATTTTTCTTCTAATTCTTTCATTTCTAATGTTATTGGCTCTGCAACAAATATTTTGTTATGTGCAGTTTTTTGTAATCCTTCTTCAGACATTAATAGTTCTTCGTATAATTTTTCGCCTGGTCTTAAACCTGTTATTTCTATTGGAATATCTACATTAGGTTCTAAACCAGATAATTTTATTAAACTTACTGCTAAATCATATATTTTAACTGGTTCACCCATATCTAATACAAAAATTTCTCCCCCGTTTGCATAAGTAATTGCTTGTAATATTAATTGTACTGCTTCTGGTATTGTCATAAAATATCTTATAATATCTTTATGTGTTACAGTAACTGGTCCACCTTTTTCAATTTGTTTTTTAAATAGTGGAACTACTGAACCATTACTTCCTAATACATTTCCAAATCTAACTGCAACAAATTCTGTGTTACTTACTTTATTTTTTGTTTGTATTATCATTTCACAAATTCTTTTAGTTGCTCCCATTATATTTGTAGGGTTAACTGCTTTATCTGTTGAAATTAATACAAATTTTTCTACTTTATATTTATCGCTTGCATTTACAACATTATATGTTCCAAATACATTATTTTTTATTGCTTCTAATGGACTTACTTCCATTAGTGGAACATGTTTATGTGCTGCAGCATGAAATACTAATTCTGGTTTATATGTTTCAAATAAATTTTCTAGTTTTGCTTTATCTCTAACACTTCCTACTATTGCTTTTAAATCTAAATTTGAATAGTTTTGTCTTAGTTCCATTTCTATATTATATAAATTGTTTTCATATATATCAAATATTACAAGTTGTTTAGGATTAAATTTTGCTATTTGTCTGCATAATTCTGAACCTATTGAGCCTCCACCACCAGTTACCAATACAATTCTATTATTTATTAATTCACTTATATTATTATTATCTAATTTTATTGGTTCTCTTCCTAAAATATCTTCTATTTCTATATCTCTTAAATTATCCATTAATGTTTTATTTTTTATTAAATCTTCTGTACTTGGTAATATTCTAGTTTTTGCACCTGTATTTTGACATTTTTCTATTATATCTTTTCTATCTTTTTTATCTATTTTTGATATTGAGAAAAATATTTCATCTACTTTTTCTCTTTTACATATTTTTATAATATCATTTCTATCGCCTACTACATCTATTCCTGCAATACAACGACCTAATTTATCTTTATTATCATCTATTATTCCTACTATATTATATTCATTTTTCATTTTTGTTTTAATAGATTTTATTATATCTCTTGTTGCTGAACCTGCACCTATTATTAATAAATTTTTTGTTTTTTGTTCTTCTTTTTCTTCAATTTTTGGTATTGGTAACTCTTCGTTTAATATTATTCTTAAAATTATTCTGTAACCAACTACCCCCATTGCTATTATTAGCGCTGTTACTATATTATGTTTTAAATTTAATGTATTAATTTTATATGCTGTTCCAATTAAAGATACCCCTAAACTTGATATTAAGCATGCTGCAATGTATACTAAATAATCTTTTCCACTTTCATACCTAGTTATATTTTTATATAATTTGAATAAAATAAATATTATTGAATATACAAATACTGCTATTATAATTGTATTTCTTATTTTGTTAAATATTGCTGTATCTAATTTAAATGTATCTCTTATAAATATTTGTAAACCTATATATGCTAATACAATTATTATAATATCTATAATTAGTAATGCATATCTTCTATATTTTCTTAATCTATCTGCTAATTTCATTATGTTTACTCCCTTTTATACACAATTTTTTATAGTCTATGATTATTAATCAAAGACTATAATTAGCTTTTACACAATTTTATTATATCAATTATATTTACATTAATCAATAGTTTTTTGTTTTTTTCTACAAATTTCTATCTAAATTTATCATCATTCTTGCGAACTCTTTTAAATCTTCTAAATCATTTTCTATTACATCTTGTAAAATATCTTCATCTATTTGTTTGTAATCATGTACTGCAATATTTCTAAAAGTTATCATATTTTTCATTTTTGTACAAGTGTTACTATCTATTAATTTATTTTTTTCTAATAATATAAAAGCATCTCTTTTTATTTGAGGTATTCCAAGTTTTCTTGATGAAACTACATAACTTGCTATATCACAACATGCTTCGCATGCTCTTTGTAAATTTAATACTATTGCATCTACTTTTCTATAATCATCTAAATTTTGTGGATTATTTTCATATTCTTCATTTATTCTATTTATACATCTTTCAATGATTTCATACTTATTTATTAATACTCCTTCATTTTCCATAAATATCTCCTCCATTTTTTATGTTGTTTATAATATCTTGCCTCATTTCATTTAATTCAAAATACTCTCTAAACATATCTATTTTATATAAATCAAATTTATATTGATCTTTTACATAAATTAATTCACCTGTCATAAGTATTTCATATCTAAATGCCTCATTTTCTATCTTATCTAAATCTATTAAATCTATATCTTTTTTTAGTAAATCTTCTAACTCTATTTTTAATTCTTGAATATTTACATTTTTTACAAATTTAATTGCAATATCTATATCACTTTCTTCATTTTGAGTATTTCTTGCATAACTTCCAAATATAATTATCGCTTCTAATTCATATTTTTTAGTTAAAAATTTAACTATTTTCTCTCTTATTTCTTCCAATTTTTCCTCCTAATTTAATCAACACAATCATTATAAAAATTCCAAGTAAAACACCACTAGAATCTATACATACATCTCTTATTTCTCCGCTTCTTCCGGGTATAAATAATTGATGGAATTCATCTGAAATAGCATAAATTCCACCAATTAAAAAACTAAATATAAACTTTTTATTAAACTCTATATTAAAAGCATTAATAAAATTATATATTAATATTCCTCCTAATGTATATAATGAAAAGTGTGCTAGTTTTCTTGTAATTGGTTGTAAATCTGATACTATTTGTTCTTTTTCATTTTCGTCCATATTTCTAGTATTTGGAAGTATGTTTATAATAATTCTTATTGTTTTTCCACTAGTATTAGATGATTTTTTTGCTGGTTCATTTGATAAAGTAAATACAGTTATCATCCACGTTAAAACCATTATTCCAAATATTACTTTTATTATTATTTTATTCATATTACCTCTTGTTTTCTTATATTATTTGATTTTTTAATTATATATAATTCTACAAAATTTTTCAATATATTTTGCATTATTTTAAATTAAATTTTACTTAATGCAAAATACTGCATATAAAGGAATTGATTTTATATTATTTTCGAATCCAAAATTTCTAGTTGAAAATCTAATTGCATATTTTGGATGAAATTCATTAATATACATATTTAAACTTGCAGACTTTACATTACTTCCACTTTTTACTTCAATTGGAATTATTCCATCTTCTTCACTATATAAAACAAAGTCTATTTCTGCACTTCTATTTGATGTCCAATAATATAATGATTCTTGTTTTGATACTAATTCTTGTGCAACATAATTTTCTGTTATAGCACCTTTATATATAAAAGTATTATCTAACATTATATCTGGAAATTTAACTTCACTCATATTAGTTAATATTCCAACATCACTTAAATATAACTTAAATGTATCTTCATTTATATATACCTTTAATGGTATTTCCATTCTTTTTGAATTGTAGTTTATTAAAATCATTTTTGCAGCAACTAACCAATCAATAGAGCTTTCATATTTTCTTTTTCTACCTGTTTCTTCTATAAAACTATATTTAAAATTTTTATTATCTTTTGCTAATTGACTTGGAATATTTTTATATATTTTTTCAATTTTAATACTTTCAAAGTTATTTTTTACATATTTTTGCATATCTGCTATATACATATCTTTTATATCTGAAATAATATGTGAATCGAAATTTAATATATCTAGTTTATTTTCTACTAAATTATTTACCGCTTCTGGCATTCCACCTACGCACAAATATTTTTTATATAATTCTATTGCTTGTTTATGAGCATATTCAGGCATAGGAGACATAGATTCATAACATTCTTTTATTTTTTCTCGTAAAATTTCATTTCCTGTTGCTATTAAAAATTCTTCAAAATTCATAGGATACATATATTCAATTCTAATTTTCCCTACTGGAAATGAACTCTTAAATCTATTTATTTTTACACCTAATAAACTTCCTGCACATATTATTTTGTATGGTTTTTCTGATTCATTAAAATATTTTAATGAAACTATAAAGTTTTCGCTTACTTGAACTTCATCAAAAAATAATATTGTATTCTCAATATCTATTTTTTTACCTAGATATAGTTCTATTTCACTTATTATCTTTTCATCATCAATAGATTTTTCAAAGATTTCCTTTATTTCTGAATTTTTTTCTAAGTTAAAGTATAGATATTCTTTAAAATTTGACTTAGCAAAATTTTCAATTGTATATGTTTTTCCAATTTGTCTTGCTCCAACAACCATTAAAGGCTTTTTCATCCCTGATTGTTTCCATTCTAATAGTTTATTTTCAAATAATCTTTTCATAAAATTACTCTCCTTATAAACTAATATTATCACATAAAAAAGGAATAGTCAATAAAAACATGCCACTTTTTGCAGGTATAATTTTTAAAAATTTGCCACTTTTTGCGGGTATAAATTTTAAAAACATGCCACTTTTTGCAGGTATAAATTTTAAAAACATGCCACTTTTTGCAGGTATAATTTATTACATCTTTCTTGCAACCACTACAAATCTTCCATCTTCTGTATGATAAGCACATGTTGAAAGTGTTAATAATTGATCACCAAAACTTGCAGATTTACCTGTATCATACAAAGATGCTTTTTTAGCATTTTCTACATATTCATTATATTCTTCTTCATTTTCTGCATTAACAAAATAATAATACCTAAATACATTTTTTTCATTTTTATAATATACTCTAGATTGAAAAACTGCTATTATTTCATAATATGCATCTTCATTTGCAGTTGTAAACCTTATATTAGGATGTTCATTATAATATTCTACATTTCTGTAATTCAAAAGATTTTGAAACATTGTTCCATTTTTCATGTTATGTCCATATATTAATAAATTGCTACTCATTGGCTCCCATTTAAAATCTTTATCTAAGAAAATTGATCCACTTGAAGAATATTTTTTTAAATAATTACGGTTCATATAATAATCATTATCTTCGGCTTGTAATACAGGGTAATTTATATTAGTTCCTTCAATTTCTATCCATGCTACAATATCTTCATTTTCTTTTTGTAGTTCTATAAGTTTTAACATTCTTTCTGTTTGTATTGGTTCTATTTCTTCAATATTATTTTCTTCTATCTCATTATCTGATAAATAAATTTCATTAGTATCTATTGAAATTTCATTTAATAAATTAGTTTGTTTTTTAGCATAATACATATCTAAATAATAATTAGTTATATATACTACTAAATAAATAACTAGTATTACAAGTATTATGTATAAAATTCCATATAATATTTTTTTGTTTTTATTCATTTTTAACATTTCCTTTTAAACATAATTTTGTCTACATTATATATTCCTATATAATGTAGACTTATTTTTTACTAAAATTCTTTTTTCTTTAATAAAACTGCACTTAAACCTATTATTGAAACTATTAACATTGGTATTACGAATTCTATTTTATCTTCTACACCTGTTTTTGGTGTTGTATCTTTTTCTTCAGTTGTTTCTAATTTTACAAATATATCCATATTTTCTGTTATTTCTGTATCAAAATTAAATTCTGTTTCAAAATTGCTATCTACATAGTAACCTACTATTTTGTAATTGCTTAAACTTAATGTTTGTAAATTAATAGCATGTTCTAAGTCTTCTTTTGTAAGTGTTGTTCCTGCTACTACTGGTAATTCTATTGTTTTATCATTTAAGTTTAATGTTATTGTAACCATTCTTTCTTCATAAGTTTCTGCTTCTATTTCTACATTTGGATTTGAATTACTTTCGAATAATATTCTATTATTTTCATCTGCTATTACTACTTTATCTCCACTAGCATATATTTTATATTCTGATTCGTCTGTATTTTCTACATCAAATTCTGTCATTGCATCATTTGTAGCAAGATATATTACGTTATCACTTTCTGTTGATGTTATTTTACCATTCATTATAACCTTTGGAATACTATCTATACTTGATGATTTACCTATTTCTATACCATTGTTTTCTAAGTCATTATTTTTGTTTAATGTTAAGTCTATTACTTCTAATATACCACCATTAACTAATACACCACCATAAGCACATCCACCTATTGTTACATTATTTAATGCTAAATAACCTCCATTATATGCTTGTGCTCCATATTTTTCGCTGTTTGTTAATTTTAAGTTTGTTAATGTTACTTTTGTTCCTGTTCCCCCTGATGTTATTAATGATGCACTTACTCTACCTGTTACCCATGTTTCTGTATCTCTTGTTATTGTATGATTATCTCCATCTATTGTTATTTGTTTACCATTAATTTCTATTGGATCTTTTAATTTAATATCTGCACTTAATTTTATTATATCTCCTGCTTCTGCTGTTGATATTTTTTCTTTTAAATCATCTTCTGTTGCTACTGTGTAAGTTGTTGCTTTACATATACTTGGTACTATCATTAGTGCTACTAATAATACCATTAAAAATAAAATTGTTTGTAATGTTTTTTTCATAATATTTATTTCCTTTCATAAAATTTTTTACATAACTTATTGTAACCTTAAATAAATAATTTATACAAAAATTTTTTATTTAAGCATTTTTTCTAAATTTTTCTACATTTTAAAAGCAAAAAAAAACTAATTAAATTAATTAGTATAAAAAAAAGCAGGAGTTTAATATATATTTTTCGAAAGAAAAGTTCGTTAAGCCTGCTGCTCACGGATTACCCTATAACCTGACGAATTTTCTTGAGAACAAATATATATTAAACTCCTGCAAATTAACTATATTTTTATAAAGCATTATTCTGTATATCCAGTTGCATTTACAATTTTCTTACTTATCTCTTCTACTGATTCTGATGGTTCATAATCTTCTTCACCAAATAATTCTTTGTGTAATCTAATTACATTACTTTTTAAAGTAATTGGCGGTCCATACCAAATGCCATTTATGGTTTTTCCTTTTGTATTATATGGCCATCCTATACTTTCACTTATTTTATATTGTGATACTTGTTGAGATAATGATGATATTTCTTCTTCTGAAATATTTGTTGATATTTCAGGTAATATTATATTTATTAATTTTATTAATTCGTAAGAACTCATTGTTTTTGCTTTTTCAAATACAGCAGATAATACTGTTCTCATTCTTTCTGTCCTTTGATAATCTGTATCTATTTTTCTAATTCTAGAATAGGCAAGTGCTTGGTCACCATTTAAATTATATGTTCCACCTTTACTTATTCCATTAATTGAATTTGCTTCTGCATCTGTTACTGTAATTTCTACTCCACCTATTTGATTTATTACATCTTTTGTTGCTGCAAAGTTTATAGATACAAATTCTGTAATATTTAAATCTAAGTTTGTATTTAATGTACTCATTGTTAATGCTGGTCCACCATATGCATAAGCATGATTTACTTTATCTAATGAACGTCCTGGTATTTGTAAATATGTATCTCTATATACTGATACAAATTTTATTTCTTTTGTTGTTTCATTTATACTTGCAATTATTATACAATCGCTTCTTCCTGAATCATAATCTGCAACTTCTGAATCTTTTCCTAATATTACTATATTTCTATATTGTTGTAGTTGTTCTTCTATTCCTTCTGAAATTTCTATATCTTCTTTTGGTATTTCTATATGTTCAAAAGTTTTAACTTGTTTTTGGGTACTTATATATTTTGCTACTATTGCTAATATTATTATTAATATAACTATTAATATTATTACTACCTTTTTTTTCATATAATACCTCTTTTCTTTTTTAATCTTTCAAACATCCTATTGGAACTATCATTACTCCATTTTCTGTTGTATAAGCCATATCTGTACCTGTAATTACCATTAAAAATTCTGGTTCTCCTATTTTTGGTTCATTTTCTAATATTAATTTTTTTAATGTTAATAAATGTTCTTCTGCTTCTTTTATTCTTGTTGTACCTAATTTTGTTTCTATTAAAGCATATTTACCATCATTAAAGTGAATTACATTGTCGCATTCTAAGTTATATCTATCTCTATAATGTTTTAATGTTCCACCTATTGAACTAACATATACACTTAAATCTCTATTTACTAAATTTTCAAATAATAATCCAAATGTATTAATATCTAACATAATTTCTTTTGGAGAACATCCTAATACTGCTACTGCTAGTGAAGGATCAATCATACTTTTTTTAGGTGATGTTCTTATAGCAGTTTTACTTCTTATGTTTGGATTCCATGCTTCTATTTCTTCAATTATATATAATTTTTTTAATACATCTAAATAATCTATAATTGTTCTTTCACTTATATCTGTATAGTTTGCTTTTACATCTTCAAATAAAGATTGATTAGAATCAATAGTTGAAATTTGTCTTGCATAAGATTTTAAAATTGCTCTTGCTAATGCTGGATTTCTTTTTACACCATCAATTTTTGAAATATCTGAACTACATAGCACATCAATATAATTTTTAGGTATTTCTAATGCTTGTTCTTTTTCTAAATTAATTGAATTAGGCCAACCACCTCGACAAAGTACATAAGCAATTTTTTCATAAGTTAAGTCTGTTGTAATTCCATCAATATTTTTATTTCCTTTAAGTATTTCTTTTAATGATATTTTTCCATTTGAATCTCCACTCTCAAATAAAGTCATAGTTTTCATTGTTATAAATGCAAATCTTCCAACTCCACTATGTAATGTATCATCTTCTGTTGGTGTTGCAGAACCTGTAAGAATATATTGGTTTGGAAGTCCTATATTATCTACTGAATATCTTACTGCATTCCATAATTTTGGTGCTAATTGCCATTCATCAATTAATCTTGGTTTTTCTCCTTCTAATAATAATGAAGGCTTTGTATTAGCAAGTTGAATATAATTTTCTTGTAAATCTGGATTTTGCATTTCTAAAATACTTTTTGCAATTTGTTTTGCACTTGTAGTTTTACCACACCATTTTGGACCTTTTATATATATGGCTCCCATAATGGATAGTTTTTCTTTTATTTCCTTATCTACAATTCTATTAATGTACTTCATATCTTCCTCCTTAAATTATATTATATACATATTATAGAATTATTTCAATATATTTTTAAATTTATTTCAATATTTTGTGGTATTTTATTTCAATAATTTGTGGCATTTTATTTCAACATTTTGTGGTAATATTTAATTTTTTATTCTTGAAAAATTAAATTTTCATTATTGATTATTTCATTTTCTGGTGGTTGTAAAGTATTTTCGTTATTAGAATTATTATTTAATTTTTCTAAAACACTAATTAATTCTTGAAGTTTACTTAAATCTTTACCAATTTGTTCCCAATTATTAGATTTATTTGATTCTGTTAAATTATTATTTGCTTTTATTATTGCTTCTATTAATCCTTCAACAGTGTCTGTATCTTCTACTTCTACTTTTACTGCTTTTTCAGAAAGTAATTTTTCTAAAGCCTCAAATAAATTATCTCCTATTGCAAGTTTATTTCCAGATGCAATTACTACCTTTTTTAATATTGGAACACTATTTTTTTCATTTAAAGATACTTGATATATTGGCTCGATATATAATAGTGTGCCATCTATTGGAACTATTATTATATCTTTTATAAGTTTTGTTCCTGTAACTGTAATACTAGAAATTTCTTTTGATATTGTTTCGTCTTCTTCTATTTGGTTATTTAATTGTGCTGTTCCTAATATATTGCTATCTGATGAAAATTTATATAATTTTAATTTTTGTTCTGTGCCATTAGTTGTTCCTACAAGATATGAATTTATATTTTTCTTATCTTGTGGTGAATATGGTAATACTAAACCTAAATCTGCATTGTTTGAATCTATTGTTTTTACCATTGTATAATATGGTTCAACTTTTGTATTTGATAAAGAAGAATCTGTTGCAATATTCCAAATATCGTCTCCTCTATATAAAATATCTGCACTAACATTATGGTACATTTCTAACATTTGAGCTTGTACATTATATAAATATTTTGGGTAAACAAAATGTTTTGATATATCTTCAGGTATTTCTGTTTCTTCTTTAAATAAATCTTCATAAATATTATCATATGCTAAAATTATAGGGTCAGATTTATCTGTTATATAAAAATTAATTGTTCCATCATAAGCATCTACTAATACTTTTACAGAATTTCTTATATAATTAATTTTCTTTTTAGAATTTTCATATTCTATTGTAGTTTGTTGTGAATATGGATATTCATTTGATATTGTATATGCATCAATTACCCATATTAGTTCTCCTGAGTCTGATACTACTAAATATGGTTCTTCATCATATAACAAATATGGCATTATTGTTTTTGCTCTTTCAATTATATTTCTATTTATTAAAATTTTACTTTCATTTGTCATATTCGTTGAAAATGCAAGTTTTATATCTTTTTCTTTTATTGCTAATGCTAATCTATCTAAAAAGTTTAATTTTAAACCTGCTTTACCTTCATAAGAACTTTCTATAATTTTTGTTGAACTTATTGGATAATCAAATTCATTTTTATTTGAACTATTTGTAACAATTACATCATCTGTTTGTAAACCAAAATAAATTCTTGGTTGTTTAATTGAAATTTCTGAATCGCTACCATCAAATTCTTTTTGTATAAATTTTACATTTCCATTTTCATCTGTTGATGTTGCAGATGTTATAATTGCTCCATATCCGTGAGTATATTCATAAGTTTTATTACTATATGTTCTATCTCTACTTAAAATTTCTCTTGCTGAAACATATACAAGTTGATTTTCATTTGATATTTCATATTTTGTAGGTATTGTTTTTAAAAATGAATAATATCCTGTACTTGTTTGTAATGAAGATAATGTAGATAATGTTATATCTGAATTTATCATTGCTACATTTGTTAATACATCTTTATTTGAATCTGCTTGTTCTGAAGTTATTGTTCCTGTACTGTTTACATCTATTTCTTCAATTTCTATATTGTACGCATTTTTAGTTGCAGAAATATTTTCATTTATGTAATTTCTTTGTTTATCTAATTCATTCGAATTTACATATATTAATTGAAATCCTGTCATTATTATAAATAATACTACTAAATATGCTGGAACTGTTGCTAATGAAATTAATACTTTTGAAGATTTACCCTTTTTAAAATAATTTATTGCTAAAAATACAGATACTATAATTAATATAGCAAGTATTCTATATCCCCATAATTTAATTAATGCATCTGTTAACCCTGCTCCAAATATGCTTGTTGAATTTGTATCTTTTAAATTTAAAAATTCACTGTTTCCAATTCCTATAGTGTTAAATAATATTAATATTCCATAAAATATTATTAATAATCTAGCAAAAAATAACAATTGCTTTATGAACATATTTTTCTTTAAAGTTTCTTTACTAACTGCTTCAAAGCATATATGAAATGTTATTATATAATAAGCAGAAGTATAAATAGTTAATCCTATAATTAATTGTATTAATTTATTTAGTATTGTTTCTACAAATGTTTTTTGAAACATAAAGAAACCAATGTCTAAATTAAATAATAAGTCTGTTTTTCCAAACCATGTAGCATTTGAAAATAACATTAATTTTTCTGTTATACTATTAGAAAATAATATACTTGCTATTATTGCTAAAATAAATGCTATTGATTTATTTGGTAATTTCGGCATAGTTTTATTTTCTTCTATAAAAAATTCTTTCAAGCCTTTTTTTATAAATTTGTTTGTTATATACACACTAACAAATACAATTAAAAATACTGAAATTCCAGAAATAAGTTTATATTTTTGATTTTGATAGAATACTGTTAAATATTCTTCTCCCATTTCTAGTATTTCTAAATATTCTCCTCTATATGAAATGTAACTTGATATAATATATATTAGTAAAAATATTAATACTACAATAAATCTTACATTTATTTTTTTCTTTTGAAATTTTATAGTATCTTCATTTTTTTGTTCTTCCATTTTTACCTCCTATATTATTGCATTTACAAAGTCATCACTATTAAAAATTTCCATATCGTCTATTTGTTCTCCAATTCCTATAAATTTTACTGGAATTTTATTTTCATTAACTATTCCTATTACTACTCCACCTTTTGCAGTTCCATCTAATTTTGTTAATACTAAACCTGTTAAATTTGTTGTTTCTTTAAATGCCTTTACTTGTGATATTGCATTTTGACCTGTTGTTGCATCTAATACTAATAATACTTCTTTTGATGCTTCACTTAGTTCTTTATCTATTACTTTTTGAATTTTTGCAAGTTCGTCCATTAAATATTTTTTGTTGTGTAATCTTCCTGCTGTATCACATATTAGAACATCTGCATTTGTTTCTTTTGTTATTTTTATTGCATCATATACAACTGATGCAGGGTCTATTCCTTCTTCTCTTTTTACTATTTCGCATCCTGCTCTATTTGCCCATATTTCTAGTTGTTCAACTGCTGCTGCTCTAAATGTATCTGCTGCTGCAATTACTACTTTTTTTCCTTCTTTTCTTAGTTTATTTGCTATTTTTCCTATTGATGTTGTTTTTCCTACTCCATTTACTCCTACAACTAAAATTACAGATGGTTTTGTTTCTAAGTTTAATTCTTTATTTGTTTCATCTAATATATTTTTTATTTCTTCTCTTAGTGCTTGTTTTACTTCTTCTGCATCTTTTATGTTTTGTTTTTTTATTTTATCTCTTAATTTATTAATTATTTCTATTGATGTTTCATATCCTATATCTGACATTATTAATATTTCTTCTAATTCGTCTAATAATTCTTCATCTACTTTTCTAAATGTACTAAATACATTGTTTAATTGATTGTTAAATGTGTCTTTTGTCTTGCTTAATCCAGTTTTTAATTTATCAAAAAATCCCATTTTCTTTTTACCTTTCTTTTTTAATATAATTAGTATATCATATTTTTTATAAAATGTGTATATTTTTTAATAAGAAAATTGTGCGTTAGCGAAAGCAAAGCTTTCGACGCACACATGTGCATTTTGCTTCGCAAATATGCACAGCCCAATGTAAATTAACCTTTTTGTATACAGAAAAATCTTCGATTTTTCCTATACAATAAAATAGTGTTTCTCCAAAAAAAATGGTGTCCTTTTGTAAAATGGACACCATTTTTTTCAAGCACTTCTTAGTAAATTTTTAAAAAATTTGATAAAAATTTTCGTAATCTGCATCGTAAGCAAAGACTTTTTTAAGTTCGTCATCATACGAACTGCAATTTGCTTTTATCTGGTTATTATTGAAATCAAACTCTATGTTAGCTTCATAGATTTTGTTCCAAATAATCTTCCACCGATTTGCTGTCAATTTGCTTACTTTGACTTTTCCAGTAGCACTTGAAAATTTTGTTTCGAAGGAAAAAAGTATTTGCACGAGCAAGTCGTAACATTCCTGTTTAAATGTCTTTTTTATAATTGTATTTTCAGGAGTGTAACCCGCAATTTTTGCACATTGAGTTAAAAAATCACTCACTTGCTTGTTACTCAGAAACAAAAATTTCCGAGTTGTCTTTAATAACACTTTGTTCTTCTTCATTTTTTTCAACCTTTCTTAAAATAGTAATTTTACGTGGTTTATTTAAACTAGTGAATTACTCACTAGAATTCAAAAGATTGTTATGTATACTATTGTATCATATTTATGTAATTTTTGCAAGTTTTTTATGATATCTTGCGTATTTTAAATTTATATTGTATTTTTTATATTTTTATGTTATTATATACTATATTAATGTTATATAGGAGTTTTAATTATGAGTAATGAAAATAATGATAATAAAAAGAAAAATTATGAAATAGTTCAAGGTAATATTAAAGATTTAGACCTTTCTGATGTTAGTGAACACATTACCCCTGCTAAACCAAAGAAAAAAAATATACCAAATAATATAATTATTCCTGAAAGTAAAGAGAAAAATAATAAATAAGGAGATACAATAATTTATGGAAAACGAAAATAAAAAATTAGTCACAATATTAGTTCCTGCATATAATGAACAAGATGTTCTTCATATGTTATATGAAAGATTAAAAGCAATTATGGATGAACAAGCTAACTATAATTTTGAAGTTCTTTTAGTTAATGATGGTAGCAAAGATAACACTCTAAATATAATGAAAGAATTACGTGAAAAAGATAAAAGAATTTGTTACTTAAACTTATCTAGAAATTATGGAAAAGAAACTGCAATGATAGCAGGTCTTGATTATTCAAAAGGAGATTGTGTAATAATAATTGATGCAGATTTACAAGACCCTCCTGAACTTATTCCTGAAATGTTGAAATACTGGGAAGAAGGCTATGATGATGTTTATGCTAAAAGGAAATCTAGAAAAGGTGAAAGTTTTCTTAAAAAATTTACATCGAAAATGTATTATAAAACTTTACAAAGTGTTACAAATATTGAAATTCAAAAAGATACAGGAGATTTTAGATTATTAGATAGACGTTGTGTTGAAGCATTAAAATCTATTAGAGAATCTCAAAGATATACAAAAGGTTTATTTAGTTGGATTGGATATAACAAAAAAGAAATTTTATTTGATAGAGATTCTCGTGCTGCAGGTAAAACTAAATGGAATTATGGAAAATTAATAAATTTATCTATTGATGGTTTAACTTCTTTTACAACTGCCCCATTAAGATGGGCTGCTTTCATTGGTTTAGGAGTTTCAATAGCTGGTTTTATTTATATGATGATTATAATTATAAAAGCACTTATATATGGAATTGATGTTCCTGGATATTCTTCAACAATGGTTGTTATTTTATTTTTAGGTGGATTACAACTTGTTTTCTTAGGAGTAATTGGTGAATATCTTGGACGAGCATTTTATGAGTCTAAAGGAAGACCATTATATTTTATTGAACAATATAACGGCGAAAAAGAAACAAACGCAAATTTGAATAAATAAAGAAAAATCTTCGATTTTTCCTATACAATAAAAAAACAAAGGAGGAAAAGTATGTCTTCATTTACTTTAAAGATTATAGCATTAATATCAATGTTATTTGACCATTCTGGGTATTTAATTTTTAATGGATTTTCATTTTTTAATTTTATTGGAAGACTTGCTTTTCCTATTTTTGCTTTTCAAATTACAGAAGGCTATGTACATACACGAAATCTAAAAAAATATTTTTTTAGATTATTTTTGTTTGCTTTAATATCTCAAATTCCATTTTTATTATTTAAAATGAATTTGGTAGAAAATATTTTTGCATTTAATATTTTCTTTACTTTATCATTAGGTCTTGCTACAATTTGGATATACGATAAAAATAAAATTCTAGGTGTTATTTCATTTTTTCTTTTTGCTACAATTTCAGAAGTATTAAATTTTGATTATGGTGCATTTGGAATAACAATTATATTTATTTTTTATGCTTTTAAAAATCATAAATTGTTAATGAATGTTTCATTTATTTTGGCTGTAATTTTAAAATATTTATCTTATTTTATACTTTACTTTAATACTATATATCTTTATATTTACTTATTATTATGTATTTTTACTATTTCTTCTATTGTATTTATAGATTTATATAATGGAAAAGAAGGTAAAAAAATTAAATATTTATTATACATTTTCTACCCTCTTCACCTTTTAATTTTATATTTATTTACACTGATAAATTAATTCCTCTTGCAACGACATCTTTCATATTTTCAATTAATTCATCAATCTCTTTTGGTGTTACAATAAAATTATAATCTCCCGGCATTAATGCCTCTCTTATTTCTTCATATTTATCTTGTTCTTTTAAATTATTTAGATATTCGTTAGATTTTGCTTCATTTTGTAATTTTTCAATAAATAAATCTATACTATCAGATGCTATTGTTGCTGCTTCAACAACTGTTGGAATTCCTATTGCAATTACTGGTATTCCTAAGGTATCTTTACTAATTTCTTTTCTTGTATTTCCTACTCCTGCACCTGGAACAATACCTGTATCTGCTAATTGTATTGTACTACTTATTCTTTCTATACTTTTTGATGATAAAGCATCAATTATTATTAATAATTTTGGCTTTGTATTATCTACTATTCCTTTTAAGATTTCTAATGTTTCTATTCCTGTTGTTCCTAATACTCCGGGAGATATAGCACTAACTGGTCTTGTATTTGGATCTAAAATTTCTGGCATATATTTTAAAATATGTCTTGTAACATCAATATCTGCTATTACTTTTGGTCCTAATGAATCTGGAGTTACATATTCATTTCCTAGACCTACAACTAATATCTCATCAATTTTCGCAGAATGTTCATCTATTAATTTTCTTAATTCTCTTGCTAAAACTTCTGCTGCTTTTTGTATATCTTCTGGTGTTGCAACTTTTAATTTTTTTATATCAATTGTTATATAGTTTCCGATTGGTTTTCCTATTGCTTCTGCTCCATTTTGATTTGTAACTTTTACTTTTGTAATTTTTATTTTTTCATTTTCTTTTATTTCTTCTGCTTCAATACCATCAATTTCCTCTTCTAAATTATTTGCTTTTTTATAAATATCTCGCCTTTCAGACGCTAAATCTGTTCTAAAATTATACATAAAAACCTCCATTAAATCTTTTAATCAATATATATGTTGTATTTTCCTATATCTTCTAGTTCGTCTTCAATATATAAAAGACGATTATATTTTGCTACTCTGTCTGTTCTACATGGTGCTCCTGTTTTTATTTGCCCTGCATTTACTGCTACTGCAATATCTGCAATAGTAGTGTCTTCTGTTTCTCCTGACCTATGAGATACTATTGCTGAATAGCCATTTCTTTTTGCTAATTCTATTGCATCTAGTGTTTCTGTTAATGTTCCTATTTGATTTAATTTAATTAAAATACTATTTGCCGTTTTTTGTTTTATACCCTTTTTTAATCTTTTAATATTAGTAACAAAAAGGTCATCTCCGACAAGTTGTATTTTTTTGCCTAATTTTTCAGTAAGTTTTTGCCAACCGTCCCAATCTTCTTCTGCTAGTCCATCTTCTATTGATATTATTGGGTATTTTTGTGTTAAATAAACTAAATATTCTATCATTTCTTCTGGAGTTTTTAATTCTTCTGTTTTCCAGAAATAATATAATCCTTCTTTCCCTATTTTCTTTGCTTCTTCATACATTTCTGTACTTGCTACATCTAATGCTATTGCAAAATCTTTTCCCGCTTCAAATCCTGCTTTTTCTATTGCTTCCATTATTAATTTTAAAGCTTCTTCATCATTTTCTAAATTTGGTGCAAATCCTCCTTCATCTCCAACACTTGTAACTAATTTCTTTTCTTTTAAAACCTTCTTTAATGTATGATATACCTCTACACTTGTTCTCATTGCATCTGAAAATGTCTTTGCACCTATTGGCATTATCATAAATTCTTGTATGTTTACTGTATTATCTGAATGTTTACCTCCATTTAAAATATTCATCATAGGTATTGGTAATACCTTGGCATTTGTTCCTCCTATATAATTATATAGTGGTATTCCTAATGAATTTGCTGCTGCTCTTGCAACTGCTAATGATACTCCTAATGTTGCATTTGCACCTAATTT